>JAUILJ010000170.1 GCA_030433055.1 Polyangia bacterium | reverse complement strand
CATTCCTCCCCGATTCCAGCCCCTGAAGGCGCGAATCCAGCACCAAAGCCTGTCAGGAGCCTCGGTTCGAATGCCTGGGCTCTGCGGACCAGGCAGGCCGACTCCGGGCTACGCGGGCTGCGCCAGTGCCGAATCGCTAGGCCGACTCTTGCCGCACGGCAAGAGTAGACAGGCGAACACTGGTCCCATCCCAGATGATAGCCAGCGCTTCCAAGCTGCCCCGCCCCAGCTGCCCCAGCGCATACGACAGCGCGTGAGCGAAGCTGGTGTCACGCTTCATTTGAACGATCTTCAGCCGCACACAGAGCCCATCCGCAGCGTTCGCGAGATCGACGTCGGTGTACCCCAGCATCTGTGCTCTGGTAGCGGCGAGCTTGAGCTGATCGATCAGGTCGTCGGTGGTCTCCCCCGAGAAGGTGAGCGAAACGCTCTTGCCGAGTAGTGTCATTGGTTCCCCCCTGTCTGGGCAGTATACGACGCGAACGCCAGTCTGGCCCGAGCCAGGTGCCTGACCGTGTCGAGTTGGCGCCTCCTGCCAGACGGATTCCCGCTGGACCGCAAATCACAGCGCGAATCGCGACCCAGCTACGGGCTGGCGAGCCAGACTAGAGACGTCGATCGCGCGGTCCCGCGCGAGCCGGAAGGCTACGCAAGTCCGGTGCCAACGACGTGGCGCCTGTGCAACCGTTCGTCGTGCCCCTCACTGAGTGCAGGTGATGTAGGGCGTGCCGAGCGCGGGGTAGCGGTAGATCCCCGCGTAGCACATCTCAGCGAGGCTACTATCACCGAAGAAGACCGTTTCCCCACGGTCATTGTAGTAGGTGCAGTCGACCTTGATCTGATCTCCCGACTTCAGCTGAACCAGGGGCTCCTGCACGTAATACTGCTGATCGTCGAAGGTGTAGTCCGTGTCGACGAGCAACTGATCGGAGCCGCCAGTCTGGGCGCTGACGTTCATGTGGATGCCGAGCTGATGCATGTGGGGGATCACGGCGAATACGTTCACGTCGCCCGTCATCGTGCAGTGCCCGCTCTGGGTGTTCGCGCCGGTGTCGATCACCAGGCCCTGATCTTTCCCAGCCAGGAGCATTTCAGCTTCGTGCTCCACGTCGCCGGGGTCCACCCGGCGCACCTCGATGCCCGATCGCCCCGAGAGCGGAGACGGGCTGACGTTGAACAAGTGCAGGTTCAACAGCAGGCGCTCCCCCGCCTCGAGCTTGACGGCAACTCCTTGTGGAAACTCGAGCGGCGTGGTGCCGACGCCCGAGCCGTAGATCATCACGGGGCCATTCGTACCGGCGTCGCAGGGGTACACTCCATCGGGCTGGGTGGTGAGTTCCCGACTGAGCACGGTGTGGTGAGTGCCGTCAGGCGCGATGGGCCGGAACGCGGAGATGTACATCTCCTCGGGCACCGTGAACAAGACACAGCGGTAGCCTTCGTCCGCAGGGTCCAAATCCCACTCGCCGGACATGAGCTCGGTCCACTCCCCAGTCGTGGCCCCAGCTCCGCCGGACCCGCCCTGGGCGCCGCCAGTTCCTCCCTGGGACGAGCCGCCTTGGCTCGATCCTCCGGCACCTGACCCCCCCTGTCCCGAGCCGCCCTGCCCGCCAGCGCTGGCGGAAGAGCCATCCCCGGAGTCACCACAGCCAACCAGCGCCAACCCGCCAGCCAGCGCCAGCCAGCGCCAGGCCCCACCCCTGAAACACCCAGTCATGACCCGCATGATGGCCGGTTTCCCGGCCGAGCGCACTGCCGTTCGGCACCGGGTGGCAGAATCGCAAGGTGGGCTGGGACACCGCTTCTCCACGGCTCAACGCCAGCGAGTCGGAAGGCTGCTCGCGCGCTCAGGGCACGAACCCGGCGCGCAGCACCCCGCATTTGCTAATTATTTCCAATGCTTAGAACTCAACCCCGGGCACTTACTGCCCTCGAGAGATAATTTACTAGCCTCAACAATTGCAATGAGTAAGCTGCCTGCCCTGCCCGATGAACCCGCCTAGCAACAAGAGCCATGGCACCTCCCTGGCCCAGGGCGACAGCCTCGATCGCTCTGCCCCAGACTTGGAGTTGGTGAAGCCCACGGAACCCGCCCAGGATACCCAACTCGCACAAATCCACGCGGCAATTCACGCCCTACAGCGCTTGACAGAGGTCTTCCAACGCAGGCGCGAGCAGCTCGCCAGCAGCGTGGGGATCACCGAGCGTGAGTGGCGGGTCCTCGATGGGATCTCCAGCGAGGATTTCATGCCCAGCATGTTCGCGCGGCGCCGCGAATCGACACCGGCCGCGGTGTCCAAGATCTTGCGACAGCTGATCGACAAGGGGCTCGTCAGCGTGACGGTCTCGAAGGCGGACGGGAGGCAGCGCGACTACGCGCTGACGCCGAAAGGTAAACGCACGATGCTGCGCCTGCGCAAACAGCGCGAGCGCGCCGTCCAGGACGTGTGGCTCGACCTGGACGAGGAGCAGCTCGCCAGCTTCACCGGTTTCGGCTTCGACCTGGCGTCGCGCCTCGAGGAGTACGCAGGGCTCGGCGACCAGCCAGCTCGCCCCGCCGCGGATCAGTCAGCTGAGCTGAAGGACTAAAGATGGGAAAAACCCTTTACGAGAAGGTCTTCGACCTCCACACGGTGCGCCAGCTGCCGAGCGGCCAGTATCAGCTGTTCATCGGCCTACACTTGATCCACGAGGTAACGACGCCTCAGGCGTTCTCCATGCTCGAAGAGCGCGGCCTGGGTGTCGCCTATCCGCAGCGCACGTTCGCCACCGTGGATCACATCATCCCGACGCATAGCCTGCTGAGGCCCTTCAAGGACACTCAGGCGGAGGCGATGCTCAGCGCTCTCGAGTCCAACGTGAAGCAGCACGGGATCCGCTTCTTCTCCCAGGAACGTCAAGAGAACGGCATCGTCCACGTGCTCGGCCCCGAGCGTGGGTTGACTCAGCCCGGGATGACGATTTGCTGCGGCGACTCCCACACCTCGACCCACGGTGCGTTCGGGGCGCTGGCGTTCGGTATCGGCACTTCTCAGGTGAGGGATGTGCTAGCGACTCAGACGCTGGCGGTGAGCAAGCTGAAGGTTCGCCGCGTGGAGGTGAACGGGAAGCTCGGCCCTGGCGTGTACGCCAAGGACGTAGCGCTGTTCATCATCAACCGCTTGGGCGTGCAGGGCGGCGTGGGCTATGCCTACGAATTTGCTGGGGATGTCTTCGATGCCTTCAGCATGGAAGAGCGGATGACCGTCTGCAACATGAGCATCGAGGGCGGAGCCCGAGTTGGCTATGTCAATCCGGATCAGACCACCTACGACTACCTCGAGGGCCGGGACGCAGTACCCCAAGGAAACGCTTGGGAGAAGGCCATCGCCTACTGGGAGAGTATCAAGAGTGACGCGGACGCCCAGTACGCTGACGTCGTGCGCTTCGATGCAGCGGAGATCGAGCCCGTCGTCACCTGGGGCATCACGCCAGGTCAGTCCGTCGCCGTCACCGGCACCATCCCGGGCCTCGAAGCCTTCACCGAGTCCGAGCGTGGGAACGTCTCTCAGGCATACGACTACATGAGGCTCGAGGCGGGCAATCCGATCGCAGGTGTCCAGATTGACGTCGCGTTCATCGGTTCCTGCACCAACGCACGCATCAGTGACTTCCAGGTCGTCGCGGAGCTGATCGAGGCACGACGCAACGCGGGGCACCCGGTGCATGTGGCTCCCCATGTGCGCGCGCTGGCGGTGCCTGGCTCCCAAGCCGTGAAGGCGGAGATCATTCGACGCGGCTATGACCGCATCCTCAAGTCATCGGGCTTCGAGTTCAGGGAGCCGGGCTGCTCCATGTGCCTCGCGATGAACCCAGACCGGCTGCATGGCGATCAGGTCTGTGCTTCGTCGTCCAATCGCAACTTCAAGGGCCGCCAGGGTTCACCCGAGGGACGCACCCTGTTGATGTCACCCGCCATGGTTGCGGCCGCTGCCTTCAAGGGTGAGGTCACGGACGTGCGCAGCTTCCTGGAGGCGAACCAATGATTCAGAGCATGAAACGTGGGACGTTTCGCGGAACGGCGCTGGCGCTCCACGGCAACGATATCGATACCGACCGCATCATCCCCGCACGCTATCTCAAGAGCATCGTCTTCGAAGGCCTTGGACAGCACGTCTTCGCCGACGATCGCGCCGCGCTGGATCGCCAGGGCAAGCTGCACCCCTTCGACGACCCAGCGCACAGAGGCGCGACCATCCTTCTGGTAGGAGACAACTTCGGCTGTGGATCCTCCCGGGAGCATGCGCCGCAAGCCATTCACCGCTTCGGCATCGAGGCCATCGTCGGCGAGAGCTTCGCCGAGATCTTCTTCGGCAACTGCATTTCCGTAGGGATGCCATGCGCGACGGCTTCCCCAGCGGACATCGCCGAGGTCATGCGGCGCGTGGACGCGGATCCAAAGCTGATGCTTCACCTCGACATCGCCAGCCAGAAGCTCAAGGCCGGGGACTTCGAGATCGCCGTTCAGGTTCCCGACGGTCCGCGACAGGCCTTCGTCGAGGGCACCTGGGACAGCACCGCTGAACTACTCAAGGGCGCGGAACAGGCGGCCGAAGTCGCCGCCAGGCTGCCTTACGTCAACGACTGGGCATAGAAAGCGCCACACCCGCCCTGAGAGCAGAAGTACGGCATGCAATGTCACAAGGGAACGAGAGCACCGCTGCTCAATCCAGCCTCGCGGCGCGCGCGGACAAGCGGTGGGGAGATTCAGCACAGGTTGTGTGCACCCACGATGCAGCTACCGAGGAGGCTCGGTCGAATGCTTGACGAGGCAACAGCCAAAGGAGCAAACGCACAGACGAAACCGATGATGCGAGATGGGGATCCAGATGGAGCAAGCGAGCCAGCGCCGATGTGTGCAACGCGCGCCTCACGTTTCCGCTTGAAGCGACCCATGACGCGCCGCATACTCGGCTCCTGTCAGCGCGCGGTTGCGGTGACTTGGAACGAGAGAGATGAGCAGCCCACTCGCACCACTTACGACCTGTGCACGAGGTACTGGGGACAGCCCAGTAAGCGCCGTGCCTGCTGCTCGAGCCGAGCTGATTCATCGCTAAGCGGTGACTCCTCCCGGCCCGACGGAGGCCGGCGTAGGAGGAACCGATGGACGATGTAGTTCGAATCTTCGACACGACGCTGCGCGACGGTGAGCAATCGCCGGGCTATGGCATGACGGCGGAGCAGAAGCTGATCCTTGCCCGGCAGCTGGACGAGCTCGGCGTCGACGTGATTGAGGCGGGCTTCCCTGCGGCAAGCCCTGAGGATCTCGAGGGGGTGAGGCAAATCGCACGGGCGGTGAAGGGCGCCACGATCGCGACGCTCGCCCGCTGCAACGATGGGGATATCGAAGCCTGCGTACGCGGCCTCGAGCCCGCGGACAAACCGCGCCTGCACCTGTTCTTCGGTACCAGTCAGCTGCACCTGGATGCCAAGACTGGGCTCAACAAGAAGGACGCGCTCGATCTGATCGTGCGCTCCGTGCGCCTGGGCAAGAAGCTATTCCCCGAGGTGGAGTTCAGCCCGGAGGACGCCACTCGTACCGAAGAGAGCTTCCTGCTGGAAGTCGTCCAGGCCGTCGTCGATGAAGGCGTGGACGTGGTCAACATCCCCGACACCGTCGGCTACACGGTGCCCGAGGAGTACTTCAAGCGCATCCGCCTGCTCAAGGAGAAGATCCGCAACATCGACAACGTGATCATCTCCACCCACTGCCACAACGACCTCGGGCTGGCGGTGGCAAACTCCCTGGCCGCGGTTCAAGCTGGCGCGCGTCAGGTGGAGTGCACGATCAACGGCATCGGTGAGCGCGCCGGCAACGCCTCGCTGGAAGAGATCGTCACGACCTTGCGTATCCGCGGGGATGCACTTCCGTTCACCACGAACATCAACCACGAGAAGATCTTCGAGACGAGTCAGCTGCTGAGCGCCCTGACCGGTGTCGGGGCCCAGCCGAACAAGGCCATCGTCGGCCGCAACGCGTTCGCTCACGAGTCGGGCGTCCACCAGCAAGGCTGGCTGAAGGATCGTCGTACCTACGAGATCATGACACCCGAGTCCGTGGGTGCTCCACCCGCTCAGCTCGTCCTGGGCCGGCACTCGGGTCGGCGCGCGCTCGCCGCCCGCCTGACCGAGCTGGGTCATCCGATGACCGGCTCTCAGCTGAACCATGTGTACGACAACTTCCTCAAGGCGTGCGAGGTCGGCAAGGCGCTCGATGACGACGAGCTGATCCAGCTCGCGCTCGACAACCGACCGCCGCCAGAGCCCCCCTACACCATCAACCTGGTTCAGGCGTCCGCGGGCAGCGTGAAGCCCGCGACCGCAACCGTGCAGCTGACCCGTGATGGCCGAACCTTCGCAGCGTGTGCGCTGGGCGACGGTCCGGTCGAGGCGGCGTATACCGCCGTCGACACGATCACGGGCTACTCCTGCAAGGTGGTCGAGTACGAGCTCAGGGCGGTTGGCACCGGACGTGAGACGGAAGGGGAAGTTTCCGTACGGGTACAGATCGCGGAGAAGACCTTCAGCGGGCGCGCGGTAGATACCGACATCGTCGCAGCCTCTGTGAAGGCCTATCTCTCCGCGATCAACAAGGCGCTGGCTCTGCGTGAGCGCATCAAGCCGCCCCAGGTCGCCGTCGCCGAGAAGGCCCCGCAAATCATCAGCCAGTAGCTTCAGCCAAAGAGGCAAGGTCGCCAATGAGCAGTCAAAGCCCCAACCCCAACGAGAGCTTGCGCATCGTCTCCCTCCCAGGAGACGGCGTGGGTCCCGAGGTCACGCGCGCCGCAGTTCAGGTCTTGGAGGCCTGCGTGAAAGCCGCCGGGAAGAGCCTCGAGATCATCGAGCTGCCCATTGGCGGCGCCGCCTACGACTCGGACGGCGACCCACTCCCCGAGCGCACCGAGAGCGCGTGCAAGCAAGCTCACGCGGTGCTGCTCGGGGCGGTTGGAGGCCCGCAGTACGACAGCCTCACCCCCGACAAAAGGCCGGAGAAGGGCCTGCTCCGACTGCGCAAGGCGCTGGGAGTGTTCGCCAACCTGAGGCCCGTGAAGATCTACCCGAGCCTCGTGGACCGCGCCCCCATCAAGGCCGAGTATCTGCGCGGAACCGACATGGTCGTCGTGCGAGAGCTGCTCGGAGGGATCTACTTCGGCGAGCCCCGTGGCTGGGATCGCGAAGTGGGCAAGGCGTTCAACACCATGATCTACAGCGAGGCCGAGGTGCGCCGCGTGGCGCGCGTGGCCTTCGAGCTGGCGCGTGCCCGGGGAGAGGCCGGCGGCAAGAAGCACGTCACCAGCGTGGACAAGGCGAACGTGCTCGAGGTGTCCAGGCTGTGGCGGGAAGTAGTGACCGAGCTCCAGAAGAGCGACTACCCCGACGTCGCCCTCGCCCACCAGTACGTCGACTCGGCGGCCATGGATCTGATCAAGAACCCGGGGCGCTTCGACGTGGTGGTGACTGGCAACATGTTCGGCGACATCTTGACCGACGAAGCCGCTGTGCTGTCGGGATCCATCGGCTTGTTGTCCAGCGCGAGCTTGGGCGACGGCCCAGGCCTGTACGAGCCCATCCACGGCTCGGCGCCTGACATCGCGGGCAAGGGGATCGCCAACCCCATCGGCACCATTGCCTCCGTCGCCGCCATGCTGCAGAGCAGCCTGGGCCTGGCGGATCAGAGCAAGCGCGTCGAAGCAGCCATAGATTCAGTGCTCCAGGCCGGCCATTTCACGGCTGACCTGGGCGGTGATATTACCACGCAGAAAATGGGAGACCTGATATGTCAAGCGCTCGAGGCACAGTGAGCCAGGGCAGCGCCGCGCGCCACAGCAGTCGCCCGCCCTCTTCGCCTAAATCGTCGAAGGGCAACGGCAACAATGGCAGCGCCGCTGATGCAGCGGAAGCCGCGGTCAACGCACCCGTCATGCGGGGCGCGAAGATCGTGGTAGAGAGCCTGTTGGCAGAGGGTGTAGACACCATTTTCGGCTACCCCGGCGGAGCGATTCTGCACGTCTACGACGAGCTTCACCTCGCCGAAGATCGCCTGCGGCACGTGCTCGTCCGCCACGAGCAGGGAGCGGTCCACGCCGCGGAGGGCTACGCCCAATCGACAGGAAAGGTCGGCGTGTGCCTGGTCACCAGCGGGCCCGGTGCGACGAACGTCATCACCGGCTTGGCCAACGCGATGATGGACTCGACGCCAATCGTCGTGATCAGCGGGCAGGTTCCCACCTCGATGATCGGCAACGACGCTTTCCAGGAGGCGGACATCGTCGGCATCACGCGCCCATGTACCAAGTACAACTACCTGGTGCGTGACGTCTCGGAGCTGGCGGGCATCATCAAGGAAGCGTTCTACCTCGCCCGCAGCGGTCGCCCCGGTCCGGTGCTGATCGACTTGCCGAAGGACGTCACCGCAGCAGAATTCCCCTTCGTCTACCCGGAGTCGGTGGACCTGCCGTCGTACAAACCGACGGTGAAGGGCCACCCGATGCAGGTCAAGCGCGCCGTGGAGATGATGCGCGAGGCCGAGCGCGCGGTGCTCTACATCGGCGGCGGCGTGGTCAACGCCAACGCCCACGAAGAAATCCTGCAGCTCGCCGAGCGCTTGAACCTCCCTGTGACCCCAACGCTGATGGGCCTAGGAGCGTTTCCTTACGGACACAAGCAGTGCCTCGGCATGCTGGGCATGCACGGAACCTACACCGCCAACATGGCGATGGCGGAATCCGAGCTGATCGTGAACATCGGGGCGCGCTTCGACGATCGCGTCACGGGGCGCCTGGATTGCTTCGCCAAGAAGGCAAAGATCATCCACGTCGACATCGACCCCACGAGCCTGAACAAGAACGTGAAGTGCGATGTCCCCATCGTGGGGGACGCAAAGACCGTCACCCAGCAGTTCCTGGAGGAGCTGGACGCCAACCCTGGAGATCCGCCGCCGCGCACGAACTGGTGGCGCACCCTCGACGAGTGGCGCACCAAGAACCCGCTCAAGTACAAGGACCGGGAAGACTCCATCATGCCTCAGCGCCTGATGGAGGAGATCGCGGACATCACCCAGGGTGAAGACATCTGCGCGACGGACGTGGGCCAGCACCAGATGTGGGCGGCGCAGTACTATCCGGCCAAGAGCGGCCGCTCCTGGCTCACCTCGGGCGGCCTCGGCACCATGGGCTACGGCCTCCCCGCGGCAATGGGAGCGGCGCTCGCCAATCCGGATCGCCGAGTCATCTGCATCACCGGGGATGGCTCGATCCAGATGTGCATTCAGGAGCTCGCGACCTGCGTGCACGAGGGGCTCGACGTCAAGATCGTGATCTTCAACAACAACTACCTGGGCATGGTGCGTCAGTGGCAGGCGCTGTTCTACAGCCGCCGCTACTCCTCGGTCGGCATGAAGTACTTCCCTGACTTCGTGAAGCTGGCCGAGGCCTACGGCGCCACTGGTCTCCGCGCGGAGAAGCCCAGTGAGCTGCGCGAGGTGCTCGAAAAAGGTCTGAACACCAAGGGCACGGTGATCATGGACATCATCGTCGAGAAGGAAGCCAACGTTTACCCGATGATCCCCGCAGGAGCGGCGCACTACGAGATCGTGCTCGAGCCCGACGACAAGGATCACGAGACACGGGAGCTAGCATGAGCGCTGAACGTCACGTCCTCTCCATCCTGGTCGAGAACCGCTTCGGCGAGCTGGCGCGCATCGTCGGCCTGTTCAGCGGTCGCGGCTTCAACATCGACAAGATCACCGCTAGCCCCACCCTGGATCCTCGCTACTCCCGCGTGATCCTCGTGACCCGCGGCGACGACGCGATCATCGAGCAGATCACCAAGCAAGTGCACAAGCTGATCCGCGTGCGCCGCGTACATCACGTGGTCGAGGGCAAACACGTGGAGCGTGAACTCTGCCTGGCGACGGTCAACGTACCGAACTCCAAGAGCCGGGAAGATCTCGAGCGCATCATCAAGCTGGTGGGCGCCCGAGTGATCGCCTACGCGCCCACCGCCTTCACCCTCGAGGTGACGGCGTCCAGCGCGGAGGTCGACAATTTCATCGAGCTGCTCCGGCCGCTGGGGATCCGCGACATGGTGCGCTCAGCGCCCATCGCCCTGCAGCGTCCTCTCAGCGAGACCGAAGCGCCATCGAGTAGCTCCGCAGCTTGAGCCGCGGCGCCGCTTCACGCGCCCTCTACCAAACCCAACGAGCGCCCGGCGGGCGCAAACCACGACACCCACACTTATCCGCACGGAATACTGTGCGAACGCAAACCTCTCGGAGAATTTGAGCATGAAAGCTTTGTACGATGCCGACGCAAACCAGGGCCTGATCAAGGGCAAGAAGGTCGCCATCATTGGCTACGGCAGCCAGGGTCACGCCCACGCCCTCAACCTCAAGGACAGCGGCGTCGACGTGCGAGTCGGCTTGCGCCAGGGCAGCAGCAGCAGGGCCCGCGCCGAGGCGGAAGGCCTCACGGTGGTGAGCCCCAAGGAGGCCGCCCAGTGGGGTGACGTCGTGATGATGTTGGTGCCCGACGAGCTGGCACCAGACATCTACAAGGAAGAAATCGCCCCAGGCCTCGAAGCAGGAAACTACTTCGCGGTCGCCCACGGCTTCGGCGTGCACTTCGACTACATCGCGCCGCCCGACGGCGTTGGCGTGTTCCTGGTTGCCCCCAAGGCGCCGGGGCATACCGTGCGCCGCGAGTACGCGAACGGGCGCGGTGTCCCCATGCTGATCGCGATCCATCACGATGCCAGCGGCGACACCAAGGACGTCGCGCTCTCCTACGCTTCGGCGATTGGCGGGGGCCGCGCGGGGATCCTCGAGACCACGTTCAAGGAAGAGACCGAGACCGACCTCTTCGGCGAGCAGGCGGTGCTGTGTGGTGGCCTGACCGCGCTCATCCAGGCCGGCTTCGAGACGCTGACCGAGGCAGGCTACGCACCGGAGATGGCCTACTTCGAGTGTCTGCACGAGCTCAAGCTGATCATCGACCTGATCTACGAAGGCGGCATCGGCAACATGCGCTACTCGGTGAGCAACACCGCGGAGTACGGCGACCTGACCCGCGGCCCCCGTGTGGTGACGGCCGACACGAAGGCCACCATGAAGCAAATCCTCAAGGAAATTCAAACAAAGCAGTTCGCCGAGGAGTGGATCAGCGAGCACAAGGCGGGCAAGCCGAACTTCAAGCGCCTCGAGGCGGCCGGTGCGGAGCACCCCATCGAAGGCGTGGGGAAGACGCTGCGCGCGATGATGCCCTGGATGAAGGAGAACCAGGCCGTCAAGGAGCGAGCGTCCGAGAACTGAGTGCGGCTCATGCGCCGGCGCTCGAGCGCCCGGCCT
>JAUILJ010000169.1 GCA_030433055.1 Polyangia bacterium | reverse complement strand
CGCGGTCGCGCACCAACCACTGGCCCTAACCATCGAGATCGGGTGTGACGGCGGCCTCGCGTGCGGCGACGTGCCCATCACCGTGAAAGAGCTGCGCCAGGGCGTTGAGCCTGCGCTGCTCGCCAGCGGCGTCGCTCAAGTGAAGGACGGCAAAGCGACGGTAGAGCTGAAGGTGACCCTCGATCGCGCCGGGGACCGCATCCTGGAGATCGCGATCACGCCACCCAACGCGGACACGATTCCGGCGAACAACAAGCGGTTGCTCAGCCTGAATGTCGCGCGGGAGCGCATCCGTCTGCTGCACGTCGCTGGCCGCCCTACCTACGACGTGCGGGCCCTGCGCATGTGGCTGAAGAGCGATGAGTCAGTGGATGTCGTCGCCTTCTTCATCTTGCGCACCGAAGAGGACGACACTCAGACCCAGAGTGATGACGAGCTGGCTCTGATCCCGTTTCCGGTCGACGAGCTGTTCATGTCGCTGCCGAGCTTCGACGCGATCGTGCTCCAGGACATCGACGCCGTGCGCTACGGCATCAACCCGCACTTGGGTCGCCTGGCGTCTTACGTGGAGTCTGGCGGCGGTCTGATCATGGTGGGGGGAGTCGCGTCGTTCGCTGCCGGTGGTTACGCATCGACGGCGATTGGTCGGGTGCTCCCCATCGAGCTGAACGACTCCGGGCAGCCGCTGGACACCGAAGACTTCGTGCCTCGCTACACCCGTGCAGGGAAGGCCGCGCCGATCGTCGCTGGGGTCCGTGACCTCTTCGGCGACGACCTGCCCACGATGCCAGGTACCAACATCGTGGGCAGCGCGCGCAAGGGTTCTGTGGTCCTCTGGGAACACCCAACGCTATCCGCAGGGAAACAGCCGATGCCGGTGTTGGCGCTGGGCGAGTACGGTGATGGTAGGACCATCGCCCTCACCGTCGACGGAACCCACCGCCTCGGCTTCGGACAGCTGGCGACGCGCGCGGCCGGGCGTGGCTACGGAGCGCTGTGGGACGGCCTGCTCGGCTGGTTGATGCGCGAGCCGAGGTATGAATCCGCGCGGCTCGAGATCGTCGGGGGCGCCTGCGTGGCGGGCCGTCCCACTAAGCTGCGGCTCTCGACGCTGCCCGGCAATCCAGGACCGGTGACCCTGGAGCTCGCGCCCTTGGGGGCGAGCAAGGCGCCTACGATCGAGCGCAAGGCCGTGCTGGGTGACGATGGCGTGGTGGAGATCGACGTGGGCTCGCTGGCTTCAGGAGGTTACGTGGCGAGGGCGCGGGTCGGGGATGCTCCCGCGACGCGTCAGGACTTTGCCTGCGAGGACGGGGGCGAAGCGTGGGCAGACTCGCGGCCCGACCCAGCGCGCATGAAGGCCATCGCGGAGGTGACCGGGGGTGCCTCGGTCGCCGTCGGGCAGATCCAAGATCTGCCGCGGGCCGAGGCCACACGTCTGGCCACTGAGCGTCACGTCTCCGCCTGGCTGCCCCCGTGGGTGTGGTCGCTGCTGGCGGCGTTGGGGCTGGGCGTGCACTGGTTGGTGCGGCGCCGGAGCGGACTGATCTAGAGGCGCGCGGCCGTCGGGATGCCGGCCGCAAACCGACCTAGTCGTAGTACTCGTTGCCCAGGTGGGTGATGAGCTCCTCGCCCAGCATCCAGCGCAACGTGTTCTTGAGCTTCATCGACTGAATGAACAGATCGTGCTCGGGGTACAGGCCTTCGGGCGTGATCGGGCTCTTGAAGTAGAAGCTGAGCCACTCTTGGATGCCGCGGAACTTGGCGCGCTTGGCCAGATCCATGAACAGCGCCAAGTCGAGCACGATCGGTGCCGCGAGGATCGAGTCACGGCAGAGGAAGTCGACCTTGATTTGCATCGGGTAACCGAGCCAACCCGTGATGTCGAGGTTGTCCCAGCCTTCCTTCGCGTCGCCGCGTGGCGGGTAATAGTTGATACGAACCTTGTGGTAGACGTTCCCGTACAGCTCCGGGTAGAGGTCAGGCTGCAGGATGTGCTCGAGCACGCCGAGCTTCGAGACCTCCTTGGTCTTGAAGTTGTCCGGGTCGTCCAGCACCTCACCGTCGCGGTTGCCTAGGATGTTGGTGGAGAACCAGCCCTGGAGGCCGAGCATGCGCGCCTTGAGGCCGGGGGCGAGGATCGTCTTCATCAGGGTCTGCCCCGTCTTGAAGTCTTTCCCGCTGATGGGCGTGCCAGTCTCCTTGGAGAGCTCGTACGCCGCATTGAAATCGTTGCTCAGGTTGGGTGCGCCGTTGGCGTAGGGCACGCCCTCCTTGAGGCAGGCCCAGGCGTAGATCATCGAAGCGGAGATCCCAGGATGGTTGTCCTTCAGGCCCTGCTCGAAGGCGGCGACGGTGTTGTGCACGTCGCTGGCTTCGATGTAGGTCTCCGTCGAGCCACACCACACCGCCACAGCTCGGTCACAGCCGTGCGCTTTGATTGCCTCGCGGATATCTTTTCGCAGCTCCTCGACCATGTCGGCTTTGGTCGGGGCCGACTTGACGTGGGTGCCGTGCAGGCGCTTGACGTACTCGGGGTAGAAGACGGCCTTCATCGGCTTGATGGCGTCGAGCTCGTCCTTGATCGGCTCGAGGTGCTTGGCGGTCAGCACTTCCGCGTTGACCGCGGACTCGTAAGCCGTGTCAGGGAACAGATCCCAGCCAGCGAACTCCAGCTGGTCCAGCTCCGCCAGCGGGGCGAAGTCTTTGATCCGTGGGGTACGGTTGTCCGTGCGCTTGCCGAGACGGATGGTGCCGAGCTGCGTCAGCGAGCCGATTGGCTGCGCGAGGCCCTTGCGAGCGAGCAGACAGCCCGCGATGAAGGTCGTAGCGACGGCTCCCATGCCGGGCAGGAGGACCAGCAGCTTGCCGGTGGGCTTGATGATTTTCTCAGGCTGTTTCATTGAATGCTCTCTAACGATCGAATGGCGACAGTGCCGGGGGGACGAGCCGTCGGGTCTCCCAGCGGGGGGCTGGGCGAGGGGCGGGGGCTTCATAGGAGCCGAAGCTGCCCAGCGGTAGTAGGCAACTGAGACCCGCTTCGCTACAGGTACGAGCGGCCCCGCGTACCACGAAGTTTGCTCCTCGTCCCGCACTGCGGAGCTGGGGGATACGCTGGGTCACGTCGGCTGCGAAGCAACAAGCGTTCCTAACCCCCAAACCCTAGGTCACGGCCCCGGTTTCGCCCGCCGCGACCACGTTCGGGCTATCCGTCCCCAGACGCTCTGCGCTACGCATCCAGGCATGGAAAACAGCCAGTCAGGCCTTGAAGCGACGCGCTGCGCGGTGATCTTGGTAGCCGGAGTAGGGTCGAGGCTCAGGCCGCTGACTGACGATCGCCCCAAGGCCCTGGTGGAGGTCGCAGGTGAGACGATTTTACATCGGGCTGTGCGCCTGTTGATACAGTACGGAATCACACGGCTGGTGTTGGCCACCGGCTATCGGGAAGACGCGGTGCGCGCCGCGCTCGACGGCCTCGACATCGAGCTGGTGTTCTGTCCAAACCCCCGCTTCGATTCCACACAGAATTCTGTCTCCCTCGCCTTATGCGCTGATGCAGTGGGCGAACGCAGCTTCTTCAAGCTCGATGGTGACGTGATCTTCCAACCGGAGCTGTTGCCGCGCCTCGACGCTTGCCAGGCCGAGCTGGCGGTTGGCGTGGACGCTGGACGGAAACTCGACGCAGAGGCGATGAAGGTCGTGCTGGGCGAAGGGCGGCGCATTCACACCTTCGGTAAGGGGGTTTCCATCGCGCAATCGGCGGGGGAGAGCATCGGGATAGAGCGTGTTTCCGGGCGGCTATCGCAGCGGCTGTTCGACGCGCTCTCTGCGTGTGCCCCGGACCTTTACTACGAAGACGTATACGCTCAGCTGATAGCGGCGGATGTGCTGGAGGCGGAGGCGGTCGATGTGTCGGACTTACCGTGGACAGAGATCGATACGTTCGAGGATCTGCAGCACGCGCGACAGCTGCTCGGCGCGGGCAACTGACCTCCGTCAGTGTTTCGCTGTGAAACATAGGCGTTTCGCGTGCGTCAGCGGCACGACGAACGAGTCACGGGTGTGAGTCTGAAGCACGCTCCAGGGGTTGCGTGCGAACTCGGGCGCCCACCCACGGAGTGAGTGCGTATCCCGGCGTCCGTCGAGTTGTGCGCGCGGAGTTGGCGGGTGAACCCATTTTCAGCTGGGAATTCAGCTCCCGAAGTGCGTAGCCGACGACGCACTTTCCGGCTGGCACTCGGCTTGCTCTTACCCCTTTCAGCCGCTCTCCAATCTTCCAGCGGCAGAGGCCCCGCGACCCGCAAACTCTTGAACAGGTGGGGCTTTTTGGAGCACATCCGGACCTAGGGTGGGTGACGCAGCCCGCCAAGAGGGGTGTGCCTCTGGTGCAACACTGTGCCTGCGAACCACACACCTCACTCAGCTAACTGTGCGAAGTCGAAAAGGATTTGGCCAAGTAACGCGCTGCGTGTTACCTCCGCGCCGCAAAACTGTGCCCGCGTGGTCAATGACCGCCGCCCCGCCCTTGGGGCGCTTCGCCGCGTGGCCGGCTCCAGCGCTGAGCCTCCTGCCCAACGACTGAGCCAACCCTCTCCGACTGCTTCTCCCTTCCGATTGCTTGAGCCGAAAGCGAGCCTCTCATGACCGACCAGCGTCCCACTCGTGCCATCATCCTTGCGGCTGGTACTGGATCCCGTTTGGGAGAAGATGGTGACTCCACACCTAAGCCTATCCGCAGGGTAGCGGGTGTTCCGCTCCTCGTGCGCGTGCTGCGAACGCTGCAGGGCGAGGGGATCCGCGAGGCAGTGATCGTGCTCGGGCACGAGGGTGAAGCCATCCGTCAGGTGCTGAACGCCGAACCGAGCCTGGCTCTCACGCTGCGCTTCGTCGAGAACCGCGACTTCCTCAAGAAGAATGGCGTCTCGCTCTTGGCGGCGCGTCAGTGGGTCGACCAACCCTGCGTGTTGTCGATGTCGGATCACTTGTATTCGCCCGAGCTGGTGCGTCGCTTGCTGGCGGCGGACCTGCCAGAGGGCGCGTGTGGCCTGGGTGTCGACTACGACATCGAGCGCTGCTTCGATCTGGACGACGCCACCAAGGTGCGTCGCGCCAATGGTCGCATCGTGAACATTGGAAAAGAGCTCGAGGGCTACGACTGCTTGGACACCGGAGTGTTCCGTATCGGTCCTGCGCTGATCAGCGAGCTGGAGCGGGTGTATGACGCCTGGGGCGACGCCTCGTTGAGCGACGGCGTCCTGGCCCTCGCGCAGCGCGGTGAGTTCTTCGCGTGCGACGTAGGCGACGCGCGCTGGATCGACGTCGACACGCCCGAGATGCTGGCGAAGGCGGAGACCATGATTCACGTCTTCGGGGATCACCTGGGCGATGAGCCTGGCACCGGCCGCCTGCCGATGGTCGATCCCGAGGCAATGGAGCTCTTCGCGCCGAGCTGGGTGCGCGCAGCCAAGCCGTACAACGAAGACCACTTCGCGATCGCCGATCGCGGTGACGTGCAGCGAATGATGAGCAACGAGAGCCCCTTCGCGCCGAGCCCTCGGGTGCTCCAGGCGATCATCGAAGCGGCTACTCGCGGCAACCTGTACCCCGCTGGCGCTCCACAGCTGCGGGCCCGCTTGGGAGAGCGTGAAGGCTTCTCCGGCGACAACGTGATCCTCGGTGCGGGCTCGACGGAGCTGATCGACGTGGTCATTCGTACGTTCGTCGCGCCCGGCGAAGAGGTGTTGCTCAGCGTACCCACCTTCAGCATGTACGAGGCTCGCTGCCGCGCCGTCGGTGGGATCCCGATCCTGGTCAACATGACGGCCGAGCGGGAGCACGACGTCTCGTCTTTGATCCGCGCGGTAACTGAGCGGACGAAGGTCATCTTCCTCTGCACGCCGAACAACCCGACGGGCAACCGCATCCCCGAAGCAGAGCTGCGGCGCATCCTCCGCCTTGGCCTGCCTACGGTGATCGACGAGGCCTACGTGGAGTGTGGCGACGGTGCGTCGTATTCCTCGCTGCTGCATGAGTTCCCCAACGCGATCGTGCTGCGTACCTTCTCCAAGGCCTATGGCCTCGCTGGCATGCGCCTGGGCTACGCCCTGGGTCACCAGGCGCTGGTGCGCTTGCTCAGCCGCGTGAAGGTGCCGTGGAACATCCCGGTGCTGACGCTGGCGGCGGCCCACGCGGCGCTCGAGGACGAGGCGGAGCAGAACGCACGAGTCGCTGAGCTCAAGGCGGGGCGCGACGTGCTGGTGCGCGAGATCTCGCGCATCCCAGGCCTCACCGGGATCCCCAGCGAAGGCAACTTCGTGCTGGTCGACATCTCCAGCACCGCCTGGGCTGCCGATGATCTGGTCGCGGCGCTGCTGGATCACGGCATCTTGATCCGCTCGCTCTCTTCTCACCACGAGACCCGGCGCTATGTGCGCATCAGCGTTGGCACGACTCAGCAGAACGCGCGCTGCATCGCGGCGTTCGAGCGGGTGATGCTGGGACATCTCGCGGCAACTCCCCATACTCCGGCGTACCAGCCAGCGGTCATCGCTGGCGACGCAGAGTGAAGCGCAGCTCGCGCTAGCCGGGCGATCAACCGGCAGGGGCAACTCCCCGCGCCGAGCTAGGACTATATCCGCAAGGAAAGGGAGCGGCCGAGCCAGGTCACTCTTGCAACACCATGGGATTCTGGGCCGGCTACTGGAGCAGCCTCAAGTCGCGGGACATCGAAGAGCCCATCGACGTGTGGGTGCATCGCCCGCTGGCGTACCTGATCGCGCGCGCGGCGATGCCCACGCCCATCTCGCCGAACCTGATCACGCTGATCTCGATCTTCTTCGGCATCGGGAGCGGGGTGTGCTTCGTGTGGGCCTTCCCGCACCACGTGCAGCTCGGCGGCTTGTTGCTGTTCTGGTCGGCGGTCTGGGATTGCGCCGATGGTCAGCTGGCGCGCATGCGTGGCACCGCGTCGACGTTCGGGCGCATGCTCGACGGCGTGGCCGATCTCGTGGTGAGCATCTGCGGCATGGGTGGCGCGGTGGTCGTGATCTGGCAGCAGCACCACGACCCATGGTGGTACGGGGCTATCGTCGTGCTGCTCGGGATCGCGACCATCTACACCGGCTCGAGCCACACCACGACGTACGACATGTACAAGAACGTGTTCTTGCGCATGACCAAGCCTGGCTATCAAGAAGCTGAAGACTGGGCCGCTGCAAAGGCCCGTCACGACGCTGAGCCCCCGCAGGGGCTCGTGGGTCGCGTCGCTTGGTTCCTCTACTTGTTCTACCTGAAGGAGCAGCGTTCTCGGCTGCAGCGGTTCGACCCAGAGCTCGCTGACTACAAGGATTTCCCCGCTTACTCCGATGAGCTTGCCGTGCGGTATCGCGAGCTGGCGCTGCCAATGATGAAGCTTTGGCGAGGCTGGTTTGGTTTCGGCTCGCTGGTGTTTTCCGTCAGTCTGTTTTGCTGGTTCGACGCGGTGGACGTGTATGTGGCCTTGCGGCTGGTGCTGCTGAACGGCTTCTTCTATTTCTACATGCTTCCCCGGCAGCGGCGCCTCACGCGGCAGCTGATCGACGCTGGGATACTGCCCGCCCGAACGCCCGAAGGTGGCTGAGCCGGAGGCTGGCGGGGCCTTGATGGGCCTCAGCGGCAGCCGTCGAGTGAGCCGCCCACTGGCGTGGGCTCGAGCTGGGCGCTTTCGCGGGCGAAGCCGCGAGGCTCTGGTAGGCTGCGGCCATGAGGAGACGGATCTCACACCTCGCCTGGGCCTGGGGGTTGGGGATTGCACTTCTTGGAGCGCCGAACGGGTTCGTCTGGCCGAATACGGCTGAGCGCGTCGAACAAGATTTAGAGAAGCCGCAGCTCGCGCTGCGCCGCCGGGCCGCAACTCGCTTGCTGGAGCTGCCTGACGCGGTCGCCCGCCGGTTGACCCTCAAGGCGCTCAAGGACGAAGACAACGAGGTTCGGTTGCTCGCTGCTCAGGCGGCTCTGGAGCTCGAGCCAGCGGGCGCGGGAGAGCTGGTCACCGGCTGGCTCAACGACGCGGAGAAGCGCGTGCGCTTGGTCGCTTGCGAGGTGCTGGCGACGTCACCCGCGAAGAACGCGATCACGCCGCTGGGTCGAGTTCTGGGTGATCCGGATCCGGGGGTGAGGGTGGCCGCTGCACGCGCCCTGGGTGCGTCGGCAGAGAAGGACGCCGTGATGCCTTTGCTGGGGCATTTGGACGACAAGCACCCCGACGTCCGCGAGGCGGTGATCGAGGCGCTGACGCAGCTCGGTGATGCGCGCGCCGTGGCGCCAATCATCGGTAAGATCCAGGACAGCCGAGGACCGTTCGGGTGGCTGCGGCGGGTGCCCTCGGGCGCTTCGGTGACAAGCGGGCGGTGAGCGCGCTGATTCTGGCTCTCAGGGACAGCGAACGAGAGGTTCGCGTCAGAGCGCTGGAGAGCCTCGGCGCGTTGCGGGCCGAAGACGCGACGCTGGCCATCGTGGAGGCCCTGTCAGATCAGCAAGAGGTGCGGACGGCCGCGGTGGTCGCGCTCTCTCATGTCGGTGGCGCTCGAGCCCTCGACGCGCTGATGGATCAACTCGGGCGCACCAGCGATCAGCGGACCGTCGTTCAGGCGCTGGGGCGTCTCGGCGATCGGGCGGCGCCAAAGCTCAAGCAGTGCCTGGCGGGACAAGTCAGCCGTACGCTGGCGAACGGGTGCGCGGCTGCGCTGGTGGAAGCCAAGGCTCCCAACAGCGATCAAGTGTTGATCGATGCGCTCCGGCGCGGCGTGGTCGACCCGCGGGTAGGGATGCACGGTCTCGCAGAACTCAAGAGTCCGCTGGGCTTGCCCATCGTGCTCACCTACCTGTCCGACGATGAGCCGGTGGTGCGTCGCGCGGCGGTCGAGGCAGCGAGCTCACTGCTCGATCCGGGGAAGCCAGATGGGCGAGCCGTTGGCCCCATTCGTGAGGCCCTCGAAACCGCTCGTGATCGCAAGAACGAGCGCCGAGCGCTGGTCGCGTTGCTCGGCAGGACGGGGTCTCCTCGAGCAGAATCGGTGCTCACGCCGCTGGCGCGCGAATCGGACGACCTTGGCCTCCGCGTCGCCGCGATCGAGAGCCTGGGCATGTTGGGTAAGGTGAACGCCGACCAGGTGCTGATCGATGCGCTCGGCGATGAGCACGGCTCCGTGCGCCTGGCGGCCGCCGTCGCTCTTAGTCGTGTTGCCACAGGGAAAAGCACCGCGAAGCTACTCGACCACTTCGAGAAAGGCGCTGAGCAAGATCGGAGCGCCTTGGCGCTCGCCCTCGGTGGTGCGCTCGAGCACACCAAGGACCCCGAGCTGCTCAAGCGCGCCTTCGCTGCGCTGGCGCGCACTCGCGGCGCGGAGCGCGACGCGTTGCTCGAGGCGCTCGCGCGGAACGCAGAGCCGAGCACTGCCGCGAGGCTCTCGAAGATGACCACGGGCGCGGCCGGAGTGGACCGGGCGAAGCTGGCCGAAGTGCTGGGGCGACACACCGCGGCGCGGAGCGTGCTGCTCAAGCTGAGTCGAGATCCAGATGCTGCAGTACGCGCGAATGCGGTCTGGTCGCTGGGAGGGGTGGCCGAAGCCGGAGACGCGCCCACGTTGTGGAAGGTGCTGGGTGACTCGGATCCCGCCGTCTCGGCCAACGCGGTCGCGGCCTACGCGCGCCTGGCCGCGCGCACCAAGTCGGACGCCAAGCCGCAGCTGTGTGATGCGCTGAAGAGCCCGCGAGCCTACGTACGCGCGAACGCGCTGGGCGGTCTGCGCTTGCTGGACGCACGCTGTACGGGGGCTCCTGAGCGAGCGCTGTTGCTCGACGATGCGTCGGACGTCGTCCGCGCGAAGGCGGCCAGCTTGCTCCAGGACGTGAAGACGTCAGCGGAAGACCGTCGAGCGCTGGCGACGTGCGAAGCAAACGACCCGAGCAGTCAGGTGGCAGTCGCGTGCGAGTCGTCACCAGAGCCGATCCCGACCACCTTCGAGCCGGTGACGGTCTTCGTGGTGCCCCTCGGTGAAACCAAGCCCGCAGCTCGTGCGCCCTTCACCCTGATCCGTGCCGACGGCTTGATGCGCATGGGCCTCAGTGACCGCCGCGGTGCGGTGTATGAGTTCGCGGCGCCGAGAGGGTACGTCGCGCTCGGTGTCCCCGTAGCGCTGGCGAAATAGCGCGCCCTGCTCATGGCTTGATCACCGCTCGTCCCCGGGAAACTCCTTTCCCCAGGTAAACGCCGCTGCGCCTTCGCGCAAAAGCAAAGAGCCCCGCGCGTGCTCGCGCGGGGCTCTCGTTTTCGCGTGCCTGGGGAAATCAGCCCGCGCGGCAGCGCATGGCACACATCAGGTCGCCGGCAGGGCAGTTGCACTGCTTCTTCGCTGGCGGCTTCTTGGTGGTCGGAGCAGGCTTGCTGGTCGTCGCAGGCTTGCTGGTCGTTGCAGGCTTGCTGGTCGTCGCGGGCTTGCTGGCCGGCTTCGTCGCCACGCCGCCCCCGGAGGTCGGCTTGTGAACCGGCGCTGCGGCGGTGGCGGCAGGCTCGTCCTTCGGGGGGTCCTTTTCCTCGGGCTCCGCGGTTCCGGTTGATGGCGCCTCGGCGGTAACCGTCGGGGTAGGCGCAGGCGCGGCTGTTTCCGTCGCTGCGGGCGCGGTGTTTGCCGCGGTGGTCGCGGGTTGCCCAGCGGGCGCCGCGGGCTCCTTGCTCCCGCCCGATGCGAACACGATGGCACTAGCGATCACGATCGCGGCGAGCGCGATGCCACCCCCGATGTACAGGCCGCTACGGCTCTTGGTCTGTGGCTCTGGCGCTGCGCTGGGCGCAACCGTGGGCTCGACCCCACCGAGGGGGGCGCCAAGTCCGAGCGGGGCGCCGAAGCCCAGCGGGGACGAGCCCATGAGCGGGTTGTCCGCGGGCTTGTCCGCTGACGTCTGGGAGGTGAGCGCCTTGAGGTCGATCAGCCCGGAGTCTTCCTTGACCCCGCCACCTCCGCCGCCGCCCCCGCCACCACCACCTGGTGCCGGCGCCTGATCCGCCGCGGAGGTCAATGCGCTCAACGAGAAGAGCACGCTGGATTCGTTCCGCGCGCCGGTCGCCGCTGCGGCGGGTGCCGCGGCTCTGGCTTCGTCCGGGGGCGCGCTCGTGGTCACGTCCTCTTCGCTGCCTGCGGAGTCGAAGCCGCCAAACAGGTCCGCTGTCCCCGCGGAAGCGGCCGCCTTCGGCGCCGCCTCGTTCGCCCACGGACTAGCGCTCGCGCCGGTGTCAAACGGGCTGCTCGGTGCACTGACGAGCGGCGCCGAGGCGGCGGGAGCTGGAGCCCCCGACGCGGCGTGCAGCGCGCTGACCACTGCGTCCACTTCACCCAGTGGTCGCCAGTCATCCATCCCATCCGCC
>JAUILJ010000168.1 GCA_030433055.1 Polyangia bacterium | reverse complement strand
CAGTCCCCGCTCCGATCCACTGTCCGGGCTGCGGCACCGCGGTGGGCAGCGCTGCAGGCCGCTGCCCCAAATGTGGTGCGACTCTGGGCGCCTTACCCGGCCTCCCGAGCGTGTCTCCCCTCGCCCCCTCGCTCCGAGTCAAACGGGCGGGGAGCAGCGGCGACCAGCAGCGGCGGGTGATCCTGATCGTCGGCATGGTGCTGGGCGCGGGCATCGTCGTCGCCGTGCTCCTCGTGATGCGTCCTGGCGCCGCTCCTGCCGCGGCCAGCGCGAGCGCAGCGCCCCCCTCCCCCCCACCGGCGCCGTCGGAGGACGTCGAGGTCAAGCACCAGGCCTCCCCCACTGACTCATTTCCGCGCGCAAAATCACGCGCGGTCGCGTGGCACAAGGAAGCCGCCCTGCTCTCCATTCAAGCCCAGCCCGTCAAAGGCGGCTTCGTCGATCTCACGGGTGAAGGCTTCATGGAGTTCGTGTTCGGGCAGCCCAGCGGCGGACAGCTTCCAGGAGAGCCGACGCAGGCAAAACAGTACGTTGTCCGGATGGATTCGAGCGGCACGCACACCAGCGAGCGCACCCAAGTCGGAACTCGAGTCGCGGGAGAGCCAGCCTGTACGTTCTTCGACGCCTGGACCAAGGCAGTCGCCTCCGGCGTCGACAAGTCTCGACAGCTAAGCGTGGAGTACCGCTACTCCGCCCCCCTTAAGCGCTCCGTTTGGACTCTCTCGGCGCAGCCTACCGACGACGCCGCCACACCGACTCGGACGCGCCTCGATGGCTTCGACTGTGCGATCATCGTCCGCTGACTGCTGCGGCGCCCGCGCGATCGCGCCCGCCACCTCACAAGCGCTCGGGCCGCGTCTAGTTCAAGCGCGAAGCCGCGGCCACGCGCCCTGGCTCGAACACACCCTGAGCCTTCGCTCGAGCCAAGGCTCTGAGCGCGCTGCGGTAGCCTCGCATGACCAGCGAGCGCGCTGCGAAGCGGTTCAGATAGCCAAACATCCCGATGTCCGGCGCGATATCGATGAACCGCACTCCGGGATTGGACATCGAGTACAGGTCCACTCCCCGGCGCTCCTTCTCCGTCAGCACGATGTTCAGCGTTTGATTGATCACCTTGAGAGGTCCTCGTCGAGCCACGCTGCGAGGCTCCGACGACGCATCCGCGGGCCGATAGATGTTCGAGATGATGACCACGTCGGCCCCTGCGGCAACCGCGACGTCAGCGCTCAGCGTGCGCACGACCTCGCCGTCCAAGTGGTAGGTTCCACGGATGGGGTATGGCCGGAACAAGCCTGGAACGCAGCAGGACGCCGCCACAGCTTGGCTAACCGGAGTCTCAGCGTCGTAGCCTCTTCCAAAGAGCACTCGCTGGCCGCGGTCGATGTCGACCGCGGTGACGAAGATCTCATTTTTTACCCTACGGAAATCATTCTCCGGAAGGTGCTTGCGTAGATAGCGCTCGAGCTTCTCCAGGCTGAACACACCGCTGGTCAAGTACCCAGGCGACATCAGATCGCGAACCCCTGGGGCGCCCATGAACGTGCTCAAGTGAAAGCGGGGGCCGTTGTGGCGGCGCTTCCACGGGAGACGATAGCCATCGAGCAGGACGTCGAGGGGGATCCCTTGGCCGTAGGTCGCGGCAACCACGGCGCCCGCGCTGGCGCCAACGAAGATCTCCGGCTGTATCCCGAGTTCTTCACATGCACGCAATACGCCGAGGTGAGCAATGCCGCGAGCTGCGCCTCCGGTCCCAACGAAGGCGACCTTGGGGCGACGGGAAAACACGGGACCATTCTCGGGCTTTGGCATCGAACTCCTGACTCTCGAGCGCCCCCCACTCGAGCCGAACGCTAGGCGTCCAGATCTGCCCACGACGGGCACCGAAACACTAATGCAACCGTTCCGTAACCTGTAGGACGACCGTCCTCGAGGGCAACTTCACGGCGCAGTTTTGCTTCGTGCAGTCTGCTGCGACCTCGACGCACGTTTCCCTACCCTCATTGCCGAACGCCGAAAGCGCCACGCGGCGTATGCGCACGGAACAACTCCTCACGTACGAGACGCCACGCGGATCAGCAGGACGTGCCCGCGCTACGGATGGAAGGATGGGGGGAGACTCAACGCACGGTCACCACATCCCGCAGCGACCCATGGTCGGACTAGCGTCGTTACATCCCACTGACGATACGGAAGCTCTCTCCGTGCGGAACCAACTCGAGCCGGTTGTCGGCCACCTTGCGCCGCCACACCTCGCCCTGATGGGTTGGGATACGGTAGCTCGCGCTGTACGTGAAATCGACGTACACCACGTTCTTGCGTCCCTTGCCGATCTGGCGGTAGCGGATCTCGTAGCGAATGTTGCGCGTCTCACGGAACTTGGACTTCAGGTAGTCCTCGAGCCCCGCGTAGTCGATGTCGTCCATCGAGTCGGTGTTCCCACCGTCCTCGTAGTACTTCTTGTCCGCGAGCTTGAGCAGCATCGCCACGTTCTGCCGCTCGACGGCCTTGCGGTATTCCTCGCAGAAGTCGATGACGCGCTGGTTGTACTCGTTGTCCTCGACGTCGGTGTTGGGGATGTAGTGCGTCTTGCAGCCAACGAGGAGCAGGGCGAGACACACGCCAAGCAGCGTCTTCAAGAGTCGGTTCATGATCTTCGCCTCGAACACACGAGGCTCCCTGTAGACACCATCAGACACAGCAGGCGACATTCGCGAGCCCAACACGAGCAAGGGGCGTTCCATTCCGCGCGAGACTACTTGTCTTCGCGCGTCGCGCAACCATCAAGGGTGCGGCAATCCGTGCTCTTTCAGCCAATCGCACAGCGCGGGCCAGCCTGGGCGGGTCACTGGACCGCTCCCGTGCTTGACGGCCAGCGCGCTGGACCAACCGTCGACAGAAGTCGGGATGAGTCGCGCCAAAATGTCAGAGCGAAGGCCCAACAGCGAGGGTCCGTTGCCTTCTTGTCCCTCGGTCGTCAGCCGCAGGGCCAGCGCTCCGTGCGTTGGGGGCAGGCCTCCCACGCCGTTGGTGAGCGCCTCCAAGTTCGGGCCGACGTGATCGGCGACGACCACCAGCATGTGCCTCGCCTGCCCAGCGCTCAGCAGCTCCATTGCCACGAGCAGCGCCTCGAACGGTGCCTGATAGCCGGCTCCCACGCTCGTGCAAGGCCCCCCCAGGCCGAATAAGATCGAGACCATTCCCGGAGCCAGGTTTGGACTCGTGGCGGGGAACCTCCGAGCGTCAGCTCGGGCGTGCCCGCGGTCTCGAAGTCGGGCTTGGTACTCCGCGTTGTGCTCCATGCTCGCGAAGACGCTCCCGACTACAATCCCAGTGTGTTCCAGCTCTGAATAGTCGTACGGAAATTCCTGCATCACGTCCAGGGCGGCGCTGGCGCAAAGCGCACTGAGAGCATCCATCCTGCGAACGTGGATCGCTTCAAGTGAGCCGTGGCTCACGAGATCGTCGAAGCGGGCAGCCTCGCAAACAGCACCGCAAGCCGCGAGCCAAACAGCGAGTTCCTGTTCGGCGTCGCTCGGCTGGGGCGGGTCCAGATCAGCGACGATCGCGGCGTTCGCGCCACCAAAGGCCGAGGCCAGCTTCAAGACTCGACGCGTGCTGAGTGGTTGGGGCGCAGATGCAGCGATGTCGAGCTGGGACTCAAACGGGGGGTGCTCGAGCGCCGGACACACGCCACGTTGCAGGCAGGTCAACGCCGAGAGCAGCTCGAGGGCTGAGCCGGCGCCCAAGGCATGCCCGATCCTCGCCTTGAACGCGTGGATGCCCTGAACCAGGCCCAGCTCTGAGATCGCAGCCGCCTCCGCACGGTCGTTCGCGGGAGTGGCCGTCGCATGAGCACTCACCAGCGTCTGACCCGCCGACCCGCCTGCAGCATCGAGGGCTCGCCTTCCTGCCCGCACCAGCGCACTGCCAGACTCCGCGGGTGATGTAGGGTGACTCGCGTCGGCGCTGGCGCCGAAGCCGGTCAGCCACGGGCCCGGCCCCGAGTCTCTAGCCAACGCGAGCAGCGCTGCTCCTTCTCCCAGCGCAAGTCCATCACGCGCCAACGAGAACGGCAGAGGTCGGTCGGTCGTCGTAGCCCCAAGAGCTTCGAAGCCGGCAGCGACGAAGGGAGTCAGCGCGTCGTAGCCACCCGCAATCACCAGATCGGCGCCGCCGTGGTGAAGCAACTCGCAGCCAATTCCCAGAGCCAGTGCACTGCTCGCGCAGGCGGCCAGAACCTGGATCAAGGGAGCGCCAGGGAGCGACTCGCGGATCACATTGAGCGGCCCCCAGTAGGGCGCTCCTACGAAGCTCCCGAGCTCGACCTGACCAAGCGCTATCGCGTCGAACGCGCGAGTTTGACACCACATGCCCCCGGAGGAGGTGCCAACGATCACGACGACCCGCTCCTGCCTCCAGATCGGGCGCGCCAGATCGAGCTCAGTGGAGAGCAACGAAAAAGCGCGCTGAAGCAACCAGGACGCGGGATCTGCTGTGAGGTCGGAGGGCGTCGCGCGAGCAACCCGTGGCCGACGCAGGCCAAGCGCCTCCAGCCGAGCGTCGGTCGCCACCGCCGTCGGCCCCTGAGGCTCGACGGCCATGGGGCCCTCACCCAGCGGAGAAACTGCGCCGCTCGCACAGATGCGTGCGCGGCTCAACGAGGTGGCGCCTTCCCGAACAGCGTGAACAAGCAACGCCCCTCGACCACGTCGACGACCAGCCCACAGTCCGCCTCCTCGCGTCTCAAGGCCGTCAGGCAACGTTCGATCGCGAAGGCGCCTAGCCCTTCGATACTGCTGTCCTGCTGGACGGCGGACAGCGCCCAGCCGCCGAAATCGGGTTCGAGGCTCCGGTCATTTCCGCCCAGAAAAGCAACGGCACGCCCCTCGGGAGCGCCAGGCAGTCCCCCGTCGCTTTCGCCCCAGTCCAGCACCTGAACGCTGTCCTCATCGAGAGGAACACGCTGAACCAATTGGCCGGCAGCACCCCACACGGGCGCGGGAGCGACCCCAAACAGCACTTCTCCGGCCCGTTGCGAGATTTCATCCAGCGGCTCGGTCGCAATGCTGAGCGCGTGAGGGGCTTCCCCAAGGCTCACACACTCCAATGCGGCGTGCAGCGCTGCGTGCGCCGAGGCGACCAGGCGGGAAACAGCGGCAGCGGGACCGTGGAGCTTTGCGTAGATCGAGGCGTTGCCAGAAGGAGCGCTGGGCAAGAGCAGGGGAAAGTCGAGTGGCGGAACGCGGCTCGCGCCCGACCTCCGCGCGCGGTCTAGGAACCGCTGCGCACGCGAGACCAAGCCGAACGCGGTGCCGTGAAACAATCCGATCGGGCGCTCTGGCTCGAGCGGCACACCCTCCAGGCAGCGCTCGGCGCAAGCACTGACGAGCACGGAGAGAGGATCGAAACGTCGCGAGCGGTCCTTGTCGAGGAGCGCCCCACGATCTGGGACATTCCTCGGGTCCTGACTCTCGCTGGGGCCGATGACCAGACTCTTCGAGACGAACACCGGCGCGGGTGAGAACTCCTGGCGCCCCGATGGATCGCCATCCGGCTGCGCGAAGCACAGCACCGCATCCATTCCCCCAAATCCGAACGAGTTGCTGATCACGGCCTCGCAGCGTACTCGCTCGCTCGCGCGACCAATCAGGCTCGGGTGGCCGCTCTGCGCGAGGCGAGCATTGGGCGGGAGGCAGCCCTCCGACAAGGCCAGCACGCTGAACACTGCCTCCAGCGCGCCGGCAGCCCCCAGCGTGTGCCCGATCTGAGCTTTGCATGACGAGACGCGTGGCGACGCGAATCCAGCTTCGAACACACGCTCCAGCGCTTCGATCTCCGCGTCGTCATTCCGCACGGTACCGGTTCCGTGAGCGTTGACGTAGCCGATCCTGCTCGACTCCAGCCCAGCACGGCTCAAGGCAGCACGAATCAGCCTCGCAGGAGTGTTTCCTCCGGGTTCGGGCTGGGTGACATGGAACGCTTCGGCCCCGCAAGCCCACCCGTCCAGCCATGCGAGAACCGATGCTCCCCGGCGCACGGCAGCATCGCCCGCCTCGAGCACGAGGCAACCAGCCCCCTCCCCCAATGAGAGGCCCGCTCGTTCGCTATCGAAGGGCCGGCCTCCAATCGGGTCGAGTAGTCCCAAGGCACCGAAGCCCAGCAGCGTCGTCGCGCACAGCGCGTCTGCGCCGCCAACGTAGACGCGCTCGCACAGACCACCTCGCACCCAGGCCGCCCCCAGAGCAATGGCGAGCGCTCCGCTCGAGCAGGCGGAGCAAACCGTGCGCGCGCGGTCAACGCTGCCAAGGATGCGGTTCGAGCGGGATACCAACCCAGAGATGGGAAACGCGAACAGCGGTGCGAGCTCCGTTGCTCCGCGTTCATCAGCCAAATTGGCCAGACACAGCTCCGTCTCACGCAGACCGCCGGTGGTCGTTCCCCACACCAATCCGACGGGGCCCTGCGCCGCCGAACCGGCGTGATCGTGCGCCTCGCGAAGTGCAAGTAGACCCAGCTCTTCCGTGCGGCTCGCTCCGGCTTGCCCCGCGCCATCAGCCGAGGACAGCGGCAGCTCCGCCAGGCTGACGATCCCGGCCCCCAGTCGTTCCTGAACCTCGGCCCGATTCTGCACGGCAACGGACGATGCCAGCAGCGAATCGAAGATGCTGCGCGCGCCCGCGCCCAGTCCACACACCGCTCCCAGCCCGGTTACCGCGACCCGAACGCTCATGAGTGTTGTTGCTGAACGTGCTTCGCGATCGCGCTCACGCTCGCAAAGATGGACTTGGCCGCTTCACCCTCAGGGATGCTGACGTCGAACTCCTCCTCGAGGGCGATCGCCAGCTGCAGCGCATCCAAGGAGTCGAGACCCAAACCCTCACCGAACAGAGCGCTCTCGTCGTCGATCTCCGCAGGGTCGAGGTCGCTCAGATCGAGCTCCCGGATCATCAGCTCTTTGATCTTCAAGCGCAGCGCGGCGTCATCCATGAGACCTCCACAGCATAGCCCGGCCTCGGAAAAAACGGCAGCTCATCGGAGCTGGCGCGACCCCACCCATGTACGCCCCCGCCCTCCGGTGAGAGGCGCGCCGGGACGCGCGGTCGTATGCCAGCGCCGACGAGAAGGAATGGCGCTCAGAGACGAATGGAAGCGAAAGCGAGCCCGAGCAGATCTCGGCCAGACCGTGGTCCACCGGCTACACACCGAGCTTGCGTCGAACCGCAGACACCACGTCGCTATCCTTCACGCCATCAGCTTCCGCACGGTAGCTCAAGACGACGCGATGCCTCAGAGCAGGCAGGATCAAGGCCATCACGTCTTCGATATCCGCAGCGGCTTCGCCCCGGCTGGCCGCTCTGGCCTTCGCCGCGAGCACCAGCGCCTGACTTCCGCGCGGCCCGGCGCCGAAGCGGACGTACTGCTTGACTTCGTTCGGAGCCTCGTCCGAACCAGGCCTGGTGGCTCGCGCCGCGCGCACGGCGACGGACACAGCCTCATCGGTGATGGGGATGCGCGGGATGAGCCGGCCGATGTTACGAACATCCTCTGTCGTTACCACGGGCCGCACGTCGGGCTCGACCCCGCTGGTCGTCCGCCTGGCGATATCTTCCTCCTCGTTGGCTGACGGGTAGCCGACATGAATTTCCAGAAGGAAACGATCAAGCTGAGCTTCGGGCAGCGGATAGGTACCTTCCTGCTCGATCGGGTTCTGCGTAGCGAACACCTGAAACGGATCGGGGAGACGATGGGTGCGGCCGCCAACGGTCACACAGCGCTCCTGCATGGCCTGAAGCAACGCCGCTTGAGTCTTCGGCGGCGTGCGGTTGATCTCGTCCGCCAGAACCAAATTATGGAAGATTGGGCCAGGCATGAACGAGAGCTCTCGGCGCACGACCGCTCCAGCCTCCACCTCGTTCAATACGTCCGTCCCCGTGATGTCTGCCGGAAGCAGATCAGGCGTAAACTGGACGCGCCCGAAGCTGAGGTCGAGCGCGCGCGCGACGGAAGACACGAGCAATGTCTTGGCCAGGCCCGGCACGCCCACCAGCAACGCGTGGCCGCGCGCCAGCAGCGTAACCAGCAGCGCGTCGACCACGTCGCTCTGCCCCACGACGGCGTGGGCCACCTGCTCCTTCAGCGCGCCGCAGGCGGCGGAGCAGCGGTCCAACAGGTCGATATCTTGTGATTCTTCGATGGGTGCTACTGACACATAAGCTCCAGAAAGGCGGGGCGAGCTTAGCCCGAATCGTCGAGCTGTGCAGGGCTAAGGCCGCGACAGCGCCGGGCCGGCCAAGCCCCACCGTGGCTCGGCGGTCTACCCATTGAGCCTGTGAGTTGCCTCGAGGGACTGCGACGTGTAAGCGAAGCGCGGATGCGTTCCAACCCCATGCCTGCCCTGGCCAGAATCCACGCCTCTGGCGGCCTTGGGCTCCAGCCTGACGCCGGAGACGCGGGCCCCCCCAAAGCCCGCGTCGTCGAGGTGCGCCCTCATGGCCTGGCCAACGGCAAGTTCGGATGGCCTGACTGGGGGATCGGCGTGGTGGGTGGCTTCCTGTTGCTCGTCGGTCTCGCCTTCTGGGGAGTGCGTATCTACCAGTACAAGAAGCGCAGCTGACCAGTCGGGCGGCTCCGCACCAGCAGAACTCATCGCTCAATGAATCGCTTTCTTAGGCGCGTGCTCATCGCGCTGTTGCTCGGCGTGCTGATTTACGGCGCCTTCGTCATCTACTCCGGGATCAGCGTAGTCCGCGCCAGCCTGGGCGGCTTTCAGTGGTGGACCTTCGCGGGTGCGCTGGGGCTGGCCTCGTTCAACTACGTGCTCCGCTTCGCCAAATGGGAGTACTACCTGGCGCGCCTCGACGTGCGCGGAGTCCCAAAGTTCGAGAGCTTCTTGGTGTTCTTGTCAGGCTTCGTGCTGACGGTCACGCCAGGGAAAGTTGGAGAGGTCTTCAAGAGCGCCGTGCTGGCGGAGACCCACTCCGTCCCCATGCCGCGCACGGCGCCGATCGTGATCGCCGAGCGACTCACCGATGTAATCGCCGTCATCCTGCTGATCGCGTTGGGGTCCATCGGCTTCGAGGGCGGTCTCAAGTGGGCGATCGCTGGAACCGTGATGGTGTCGATCGGCCTGGTGTTGATCCTCTGGCCAGCGCCGATGAACTGGCTCGTGCGCAAGGCAGAAGGCAGCACCGGACGGCTCAATCGCCTGGCCCCGAAGCTGCGAGAGTCCGTGGCTTCGCTGCGAGTCGTCGCGAGCCCCGGAGCGCTGCTGATCCCGACGCTGTTGTCGGTCGTCGGATGGGGCTGTGAGGGCTTCGCGCTCTGGCTGCTGCTGACGGGCTTCGGGTTTCACGTTCCGGTTCCTCTCGCGATCTTTTTCTACGCTACGGCGACCCTGGCGGGTGCGGTAGTCCCCGTACCCGGCGGACTTGGGATCGCAGAAGCTCTGATTCGAGAGCAGCTCGTGCAGCTCGCACACGTCCCCCACGGAGCCGCGACGAGCGCGATGCTGCTCGTCAGGTTGGCCACCCTGTGGTGGGCGGTCCTCGTTGGCTTCATGGCGCTCGCCGTGCTGCGCCGCCGCTTCCCGCATCTGCTCAGGGAACAAGCCGAGCCACTCGAGATCGAACACACCCCGAGCTGACCTCCCGAGCATTCGTATCTGTCTGGGGTTGGGGGTGAGGCGCGTCATCACCAACCCGCGACTCATCTCGAGGCGCCCGCTCGCCGCCGATCACCCCGAAGACAGCGCGACAATGCTGCTCCACGCAACGGCAGCATTCGCGTTGCCTGCCATAGCGCCAGCTTTGATATACGTAGGAGCATGTCCGCTTCCCGAAGCCGCACCGGCTGGAGCACGCTCTTTCCGTTGCTGCTCGGCCTGTCGCTGCTCGTCAGCTGCGGAGGGTCCGGCGCATCGCCCGGCACTCCCGCCGGAGAGCGCCACACCCAGGCAGACGAGAGCGCCTTCGAGGACGCAAACAGTGTTTCCGCGGTGCAACGCCGGCTCGATCAGCTGAGCGATCCGACCCACGTCACGCTCTCAGGCAAAGACTTAGGGCCCGAGCTAGGTGGAGCGATCGCGGGTTTCTCGAAGGTGAGCTCCATCGTGTCGCTGGATCTCAGCGAGAACGAACTCGGCCCCGACGGGGTGAAAGCGCTCGTGGCGGCTGACTTCGCGTCACTCGAGGAGCTCGATTTGGGCGGCAACGACATCGGGGACGATGGCGCTTCGCTGCTCCGCGACCTGCGCGCTCCAAAGCTCTCTACCCTGAATCTCAGCGGAAACGACATCAGCGAAGAGGGCGCCCAGAGCCTGGCTGAAAGTCCACCGTTGGCTGGCCTCTCCACCCTGGACCTCACGATGAATCCCATCGGCCCGGAAGGGACCTCGGCGCTGGCGCGCTCGTCCGCGCTGACCAACATGCGACAGTTGTTCCTGCTCGGCTGCGACATTGGGGAGGAAGGCGCACAGGCCCTCGCCAACGCCGCGAGCTTGAAGCAGCTGGAGCTATTAGCCCTCGCCGGGAACGCGATCGGAGATGCTGGAGCGCAGGCCCTCGCAGGCGCAACCAACCTCAGCACCCTGCGTCAGCTCGATCTGAGCGCCAACGACATCGGCGACGTCGGCGCCAAAGCCCTGGCAAGCTCCAAGACACTGAAGGGACTCGAGAGCCTCGAGGTGCTGGTCAACCCTGAGATCGGCGACTCCGCGAGAGCAAAGCTCAAGCAGCGCTTCGGAGCGAAGCTCAAGCTGTAACGTGGCGCTCCCACTCCCGAAGCGCGCGCAGCGCTGACTCGAAATCGCTCGGGGGCGCGCTCTTGAACAGCAGACGTTCTCCCGAAACCGGATGAACGAAGCCAAGCTCGGCCGCGTGGAGCGCCTGACGCCCCAACGACTCCGTCAGCTGCATCAGCCGCGGGTCTTGGGAGCGTCTGCCGTAGAGCGTATCCCCAAGGATCGGCGTCTTGCGTTGCTCCGCCAGGTGCACTCGAATCTGGTGGGTCCGCCCCGTTTCCAGCCGGCAGCTGACGAGTGCGGCAACCCCCAAGGCCTCGAGCACCTGCACTTGGGTCACCGCGCGACGGCCGCCGTCGCAGAGCGAGGTGAACCGTTGACGGTGCACGGGATGACGACCGTGAAACGTATCGATGCGTCCCTCTTTCGGCACGCCAAGTGTCAGCGCGCGATACTCACGGTCGATGCTGTGTGATTCGAACTGAACCTTCAGGCCTTCTCGCGTTGAGGCGTCTCGCGCCACCACCAGGAGACCGCTGGTGTCCTTGTCCAAGCGATGCACGATCCCTGGACGACGAAACCCCTCAGGGTCGCGTGGGTCGACGGGCAACACTTCGAACCCTGGCCGCGCGAGCAAGCCGTTGACCAAGGTTCCGGAAGCGTGCCCGGCTCCAGGGTGCACGACCAAGCCCGCTGGCTTGTCCACGACGAGCAGGTGCGCATCCTCGA
>JAUILJ010000167.1 GCA_030433055.1 Polyangia bacterium | reverse complement strand
CCCGGGACGTGCTACTTCATCCACGATGGCGCCTACACCCAGCGCGGGGGGACGCTGCCACTCTACTTCAACGGCGTGAAGGGCACGGCGGCCGCGCCCATCGCTTGGGTAGGCGAGAGCCGCGATGGCGTGGTGATTACGGGGCGCGTGGCGTTCGACCAAGGGGCGACCCACGTGACGCTGACCAACCTCACGCTCGATCTGAGTGGCCTCAGCGCTTCGGGTTCGTTCAACACGATCACGGTGCATGACGGTAGCAACCACATCGACCTAACACGGCTCACGCTCACCGGGGACTGCGCGACAGGGCACAAGGGTGGGCACCTCGAAGTGGAGGACGCCGACACCGTGTTGCTGGAAGACAGCATCGTGGAGGCCTTCGGTTCATGTTCCGCTGGAGGACACGAAGATCACGGGATCTATCTGGCGTCGGGCAGCAACATCACGCTTCGCAACAACGTGATCCGCGGGAACGCTTCGCGCGGGATCCAGCTGTACACCGCCAGCGGTGGGTTCGGAGCGCTGGATTCGGTCGTGGTCGAGCGGAACCGCATCTACGGAAACGGGCACGCCGACTACGAGGACGGACTGGTCGTCAACGGGGATGGTGCGGGCTCGATCACGAAGCTGACGCTGCGCTACAACCTGATCTACGGGAACTACTATTCGGGGATCCGCTTCGTCGGGGACGCGGTATCGGGCGTCGTCGTCGAGCAGAACACCTTCTTCCGCAACGGAGCGCAGTCGAGCGGCGGCGGGCGCTCCGAGATCAATCTGGACGGCGGCACTCCCAGCGCCAGCTTTGCGAAGAACATCTTCGTGGTCGACCGGGAGTTGGTCAACCAGTGCTCCGCAGGCCTGGCCGTGACCGACAACGTCGCGGTTGGCTCGGGGGCGGGAAGTTGCGTCAGCCAGACGCTGACGGATGACCCTCAGTTCGTCGATTCGACCAACGGGGATTTCCATACGAAAAATGCTGCCGTGAGTGGCTACGGCGCCTACGCGGAGTAGGCTCGCCACAGCGTCCGTCCCTCGAGCGATGGACTGCGGCGGTGCTGGGCCTTGGGAGTGACTCTGGGCCTTGGAGTGCCTGGGCCTTGGAGTGCCTGGGCCTTGGAGTGACTCTGGGCCCCTGGCAGCGTGGCTGGGCTACTGGAGCGACTCGCCCTTGTGCGCGACGCGCGCTAGCCGCACCGCGCCCAGGTTGAGGTAGAGCTTGCTGCCGCTGACCTTTGCAGTCTCGAAGATGACCAGGGCAGCGTCCCCATTGTCGAAGTCCACTTGCGCCGCGTCTTCGCTCGCCAGGCTGATGGTCACGGTCGCTGCCTGAGAGATGTGGGAGCTCTTGCGGCAAGCCTGAATGTCGTAGCTGTTGCTGCCGATCTTCAGCTTGCTGCCGGTGTCTCGGCAGGAGGTGCCGGAGACCTTTTGGGTGGTGCCCTTCCAGGAGTAGCTGGTCCGCTCGCCCGCCTGTTTCTGGGTGCGCTTGGCCTCGTAGTGATTGCCGATCCAGACTGCCCCGTAGCGCTTGTGGTCCTTGCGGAGCCTGCGATTGACCTGTTCCTCGAGGAAGTAGCCGACGCTCTCTCCGCTGTAGCCAGCCATGCCCGGGATGGAGACGTAGTAGTAGTTGCTGACCAGCCGCCCCGCTTTCTCGTAGCTCGAGCCGCTGCCCGCCGGGTCGCGTTCGATCTTCTGGAACAGATCGACGTAGTCGTCTTGCTCGGCGATCGCCTTCATCTCCTCGCAGAGCGCTTTGTATTCCTCGGGGCAACGAGCCGGGTCTAGCCCTTCCTTGTCGAAGGCGGTGAGCGCCGCGAGGTCGTCTCTCGTGTTCTTTCGGGCTGCGGCGATGACGGCAGTCGAGGCGTAAAACCAGTCGAACCAATGGTTCAGATCCCAGTCGGTCTTTAGGCAGCGGGTGCCATCGAAGTCCTTGCAGGTCGCGTAAGGCTTCTTGGGTCGGTCCTCCCGGGAGCGCAGCAGGGCGCGCACTTCCAATCCGAGGCGCTCGGCGTCGCCCCAGTCCTTCGCCTCCAGGTGCTGCTTGGCTTCGGTGAGCTTTGCTTTCTCCGTGTCGAAGCTGGGCTCCGCCGGCTTTGCATCCGCCTCCTGTGCCAGGCTATCCGCGTCGCCGCTCTTCGGCGGCGTGTAGACGATGCATGCAGATGACCCGACGGAAAGCACACACAGGAGAGTCAAAACGCGCCTCATGGACCACGTTGTACGCCGCAGAGCAGCGAACCTGTCCAGCATGGAGGGATGTGTATCCGCGACCGAGGGTCAGACCCTTTTTCGAGGGAAATGACGCCTGGGCGTGCGGATCCTGTGCTCAGTTCCCTAGAAAGCTCTGGGAGATCGCCTTGCGAAACGCCTCCACCCCGACTTGGAGGCGCTGGGCATACAGTGCCTGGGCGTCTGGGCCAGCGACGTAGCGCAGTTGTTCCTTGCCGTCGGTGGCTGCCTCGTAGACGACCTCTGCGACCTGTTCGGCAGTGGAGTACGCGCTGGCGCGTTTGGGGTCACGGAACACGGCTCGCACCTTCTCGGCTAGCTTGGCGTATGCCGGGTGCTCAGTTTCTACCAACGAGCGGCCGGCAAAATCCGTCCGGATTCCTCCCGGAGACACGGTCTTCACGCGGATGCCGAACGCAGCGAGTTCGTAGGCGAGCCCCTCGCTCCAACCTTCGAGGGCCCACTTCGTTGCGTTGTACATCGACTGAAGCGGGAACGCCGTGAGGCCGGCGATCGAGGTCGTGGTGATGATCGTTCCGGAGCCCCGCTCTCGCATGTGGCCGAGGAATGCGTGGGTCGTCCTGAGTGGACCGAGCAGGTTCGTGTCGACCTGGCGCTCGATCTGCGCGGGCGTGGTCCCCTCGAAGGGACCGGCCAACCCGTAGCCTGCGTTGTTGAACAGGATGTCGACCCCTCCGAGGGCCAGCGCTTCACGCGCCGTCGACTCGATCTGTTCAGGGTCAGTCACGTCCAATCGGAGGACGCTAACGTTCGGCACGTTCTGCAGTTCGGTCTCGTTCTCTGGTCTCCGCATGGTTGCGAAGACGTGAAAGCCGCGTTCGGCGAAGAGCAACGTCGCTGCGCGACCCAGGCCGGATGAAGCGCCGGTGATGAAGATGGTTCGTGTCATGAGTGCGGTTCCTTTCGTGAATAAATATTCATTTTAGAGACAAAAAAACTCGTCAGTCCTTGAGCGCGTCCCAACACAGGCGCGCCACTTCAAGCTCCCTCGCTGCGCGCCGTCTTGCCGGTTCAGCGGCGACGTAGGCGGCCATCTCTCGGAGCGTGCCTTGGAGGAACGCGATCATCAGGGGCAGCGGTAGGTCCTTGAGCAACCGTTCCGCCTGGGCGCGTTCCAGTAGCTGGTGAAGGGGCAGTAGAGTGCCGCTCGTAGCTTTCCTAGAGTGTTCGAGAATGTAGGGCGAGTTGTGAAACTGGTGCATGAACACCAGCTCCGCGCTGTGGGTCGCCACATAGCGAAGGTAGGCGACGCACATACGCTCGAACGCCGGCTTGGTCGCGATACCAGCCTCGGAGCCCAAGAATACCCGGCGACCAAGCTCAGCCTTGACCTCGACGTACAGCGCATTCAGCAGCGCTTCCTTGTTCTCGAAGTAGACGTAGACGGTGCCCGTTGCGACCCCGGCCGCCTTGGCGACGGAGTCGATTGAGAGCCCGGCCAGACCTTGCCGCTCAACGACGCTCAGCGCCCCGGAGAGGATCGCCTCGCGCTTCGCGCTGTCCCGCACTCGCATGCTCGTATCATGAATCAATATTCATTATAGGCAAGGGGGGGGAGGGACATTTCTTCTTCACTCACGCGAGTCGAACGACTCAGCCCTTGTGGGCCTGCACCACGTCGAGCCGAGCGCTGTAGGTCGCAGGGTCGTCCTTGCGGAACAACAGCGTGAAGGCGATGAAACCGCACCACAGCGCGGCCAAATGGTGCAGCATCGGCGCGCCTCCCAGGCGCTCGAACAGCACGCTGGAGATGGGCGGGCCGATCAGCATCCCCGCCGCGTAGAAGGCGTTGTAGATCGCCGTGGCGCGGCTGTAGTCCTTTGAGGGTACCACCAAGCCCTGCAGCGCCAGGCTCATGGGTGAGATGCTGGCCAAGGTGGCACCGGCGATGAACACCGCCGCCAGCATCAGCGTGAAGCTGTCTAGCCAAGCAAAGGACGCGATCATCAGCGTCCCGAGTACGGCGAGCACGCGCATTGTCAGCAGGTGCCCGAAACGATCACCGATGCGGCCCGCAGGGTTGGTGAAGAGCACCATCCCAAGGGCGAAGCACGCGGTCACATAGATCGTGTCTTCTTTGCTGACGTGCTTGTCCGTCATCAGAAACAGCGGGAGGAACAGCACCACGCTGGCCTGGAAGTATCCGTAGGCGAACGTCGCGAAGCAGCTGGTCTTGATCCGCCACAAGACGCCAAGGCTACCCAGCTCCTGCTTGCCGGTTTCGGTCGGTGCCTCGATGTCAGCGCGTTCGAGCCGCGCCTGAAACTCCGCCTCGTCACTGGCCTGGTCGCCGTGCAAGGCCGACTCGGCGTCTCGGCTGAGGAACGCGAAGAAGTACACAGCCACGGAGAGCGCGAGGGCCCCAGCGACGCTGAAGGCCGCCGACAAGGGCCACACGGCGACCAAGCCTCGACTGACCCGAGGGCCATGAACACGGCGTACAGGCTCGTGACCAGCGCCTTCTGGCCGGGTCGGGCTCTCGACAAGAGCACGGTCTCGCAGCTGACCCAAATGCTCACCGACGCAGCGCCGTCCACGAAGCGCAGGCCTGCGATGCCGTAGAAGTCATTTACGTGGGGAAACGCGAGGGTGACCGTTGCATACGCCGCGACCGCGCAGGTCACCACTGCCTTGGCCGAGAAGCGGCGGATCAGCGCGCCCGCTGGGATGCTCAGGCTGACGATTCCGGCGGCAAATGCCGCGGCCAGGTTGCCTATCTCCCGCTTCTGGAAGCCGCGCTCGTCAAGGTAGACGGCGATCACGCTCAGCGCGATGCCGTAGGCCAAGCCGAGCAGCAGCGTGCCGATGTAGACGTGGCGAATGTCCGAGTCTTTGAGGGGAGAGGTGGAGCTCACGACGGTTGCTGCTTCCTACACCAATGGCCTACAAACGGCGACGGGCGCTGAGCCTGATGGCTCGCGCCCGCCTCCGCTCGGCGTTGTGACTCACTCGGCGGCGATAGGTGCCTCTTGGGCGCTGTTTGCCGCGCCGGTGAAGCGTAGCTTCACCTTGGAGACCAGAGACTCCGCGGCGCCCGGAGCGCGCTCCTTGGCGATCTCCAGGAGTTCAGCGCTCGCTTGTAGGCTCAAGTCGGCGGCCGCCTTGGCGCGGCTGGGGCCATCCTGAACCAAGCTCTGTGCGCCATTCTTGAGCCACACGGCTGCGCCCTTCACGCTCCGAAGCGCGCGCTGGGTGCGGGTGGTCTGCATGTGATCCGCGATCTGGTAGATCACGTCGGTCGCCGTGCTGCCAGCGCGATGGGGTGCGCGCTTGAGAGCGCTGGCCAGCTTGGGATGCGTCTGCAGGTAGGCCCGCAGCTCCTCTTCGGTGGTGCCCGTCTCGCGTAGCGCCTTGGCGTACTCGTCTGCGGCGGCCTGCTTGGCCTTGAACAGGTACATCTGCACACGGGAGTAGAAGTTGACTGCGCCATCACCGCTGGTCTCCACCGCGCAGAAGATGGTGCCCGGGAAGCGCTCGCTGATCAGAGACTGCACGCCGTCGCTGACGCTGGAGCTCGGCATGCAGCCGAAGGGCTTCACACTGAGCGTCATGCTGGCCTTGTTCTTCACCACGTTGAGGATCAGCTTGCCGACCTCCATGTGACCTTCGCCACCGCGCAAGTCGTTGTTGTAGAACGGCGCAGCGACCTCGGCCACCTCGTCCATATCCGCGAGGTGGTAGTCGTAGAAGCCAACCGCGTGGGCGAACGTCTGGAAGATGACTCGCAGCGCTTTGTCCGCCACCTTCAGGCCGACCTTGCGAGTGAACACGCCGTAGTCACCCAGGTCAGCGAGACCGCTCTTGGCGTCGTCCGTGCCGCGCAGCGCGGTGCGGTTGCCGGTGTCGAAGCTCACCTCCCAGATGTTGTAGAGGAGCCAGGCCGTGAGGAACTGGATGTCGCATTCGGCGCCTTCTTGCTCGACGAAACGCTGCAGCGCGTAGTTCCCATCGCCCTCGGTGGTCATCGCCCAGAACTCGCCGATGATGGCGACCTTGGGCTTTAGCCGCAGGCGATCCACGGGGATCTCGCTGAACCACTTCTTGCTGCGATGCAGCGCCATCAGCACGGAACGTCCTTCTTTCAGGGCGTCGTAGCACTCACGCTTGGCCCGCTCGATGACCTTGTCCGTCTCTCCGGGGTTCAGCTCGTAAGGACGAATGCGATACGCCATGCCGTTGATGACGTCGCCGGCTAGCAGGCTGCGCACCAATGTGATGAAGAACTTCGGGTTCATCTCGAGCCCGCTCTCTTCGCCGGTGGCTTGGCTCAGGCCACCCTGCTGCTGGAACAGCATCACGCGGAAGCCGTCGAAGCCAGCGTCACGCAGCGCCTTGCGGTACTCGGTGACGTACATGCCGAAGCGACACGGGCCGCATGCACCAGCGGTCAGGAACACGAATTTCTCGATGATCTCTTCGGTGCTCATGCCCTTCTTGTCGCGTAGTTCGATCAGGCACTTCACCAGGTTCCCCACGGTAAAGTACGTGGGGTTGCACTGGGCTCGGTTGCCGAACTCCTTGCCGACCTGGAGCGCCGCGTTGTCCGGCACGTCCATCGCGAGCACGTTGTAGCCGAGGCTCTGCAGGCCACCTTCCACCAAGTAGTCATGGGCCATGGTGAGCCCGCCGACGAGCAATGTGATCTTCGACTTCTCACTCTTGGTGAAGCCGAGGTCCGCCATGTCTTCGATCCACTGCTTCTCGGCGCCGAGGCCGAGGCGCGCGCGCTCTTCGGCTTCGAACTTTGCGAGTTCGCCGTCCATGTCGAAGTCATCGCCCACTACCGGCAGGCTGCGCTTGTTTCCGAGTTCGATGTGTTGAGTCATGTGCTTCTGTCCCCTGGTATCTTCACTCGGCGGCAGTGGCGCCGCTCTGGTTTGGTAGTTTGGTCGGAACGATGCTGCCGTCCGCCTGTTTTCTGCCGAGGCGGACCATGCCCTTGGGCAGCTCCGCGGGTTGTTCGACGCGCGTCTCGTACGCCAGCACGCGGGCGCGAACCTCTTCGATCTGGCGCAGGATGTCCGTGTCGTTCTGGCGCATGCTCGCCAGCTGCTTCTGCTTCATCTCGAGCAGCTGCAGGCGCTTCATGTCGATGGCGTGACTGAGGGCGTCTCGCTTGCGGTCGACGTCTTCTAGGGCCTCTTGGCGCAACCGGAGTGAGTGTGCGTAGGTCTTCACGCGGATCTTGATGCTGCCTCCCGGCTTGTTCGCGTCCAGGTCGTGGAGAGCGGCCGCTGGGGTGCGTGACGTCTGCAGGATGGAGTCGATCATGCCGTAGGTCGGCGAGTCGTGGCCGCACTTGAAGCTCGACAGATCGAGCACACACACGTTCGGGTGATGGGCTGCAAAGCTCGCCGCCCACACCTTCTGCGCGCTGTTGGCGGAGTAGTTCTCCGGCCACACGTGATTCAGCTCGAGGGGATCCTTGATCAGGCCCGACTGCAGCTCCTCCTTGTAGTACCGGCTGAGGTACTCTCGATCCTTCGGGATGCTGCGGATGCTCAGGATTGGATAGCCGAGTACCTGGAACTCCTCAGGGATCGCGTGGTTTAGCCCTGGGTCGGAGTGGTACGGACGGTTGAGCACCAGGATCGCGATGCGATTCTCCGCTTCCACCGTCTCCAAGATGGCGCGGCCCTTGTCCTGTACGTCGGCTTCGAACTGTTCGAGCGCCTTGAGAGCTTCGCGGCAGGCGTGGTCGTTCTCGTCTTCGGTGATGTTCAGGCGCTCACCCCAGGTCTCGAACATGCGACGTGTGAGCAGTAGAGGCTCGGCGAAGCTGAACGCTGGGCTCAGGTACTCGATGCCGCGCACTGCGAAGAAGTCTGTTTCCTTGGTGAAAGACGCCTTCACGACGTCCGGCGTGCCGGCCACGATGGGGCAGCTGGTGTTGTCCATCGTGTCCTTCACGAAGGAGGGCACGTGCGTCAGGATCGGGAAGAACACGTAGGACAAGGGACGCTTGCGCGCCGGATCGTGCTTGTGGAACAGCAGGTTGTGGATATGCGCTTGTGCGACCTTGGAGGGGAAGCACGGGTCGATGCTGCCGTACTTGCCACCCTCGACCCACATGTCCTCGTCGGTCGGCTCACTGAAGATCACGTTGTTCTTCGGCAAGCCGAGAGCCTCGAAGTAGGCGCGGAAGAACGGCGCCGTCGAGTACATGTTGAGCACCCTGGGCATGCCGATGCGGATGCTCTTGCGCTTCTGCCAGGCTTCGGCTGAAGAGCGCTGAAAGGGCCGAGTGATCTTGTTGCGCTTGATGCGGAACAGTCCCTGCTTGACCTCGATGTCCTCGATGGGAGCACCCGCTTCTGGCATCGGCGCTGCCTTGTAGAAGGACATGAACGCGCGCTTCGACTCATAGTCGACGACGTTGGGGAACTCCTTCGCAGTTTGTTTTCGCGCGGCAACGAGCTTCAGCATCGCCTCCTCGCTCTCCACGGTGCCCTTTTCGCAAGAGAAGCCTGCGATGTAGCGGCTCGTCGAGCCGTCTTGGCGCTTCGTATCGATGAAGGTGCGCTTGCACTCGTTGGGGCAGAAATGGCAGACGGTGGACTCGTCGTTCAAGGTGGTGAAGTCGAGGGCCAGCGTCGCTTCGATCCCGATGTAGCGGCTAGTGCCTGTGCGCTTGTAGCGGCGCAGCGTCTCCATCGCGGCGCCGATGGCGCCGGCTTCTCCCGTGTGCGGATGCACGTAGACCTCGGCGCCAGGTACGCGCTCCTTGATGTAGTCGACCTGTGCCTTCACCGCCGCGAGGTTGTATTGAGTGCCGCCCTGGAGCACGAACTTTCTCCCCAGGGAAGCGAGCCGTGGGATCTGGACCACGTACTGCCAGACGTTCTTCGGCAACACCTGGGCCAGGCCGGCGAGCAGCTCTTGCTTCTGATAGCCTTCCTTCTGGAAGTTCACGCGATCACTGTCCAAGAACACGGCGCAGCCATAGCTAAACTTGGGCGCGAGCTCGGCCTCGAACGCGACCTTCGCGTAGTCGGTCACTGGCAGGCCGAACTGGTCAGCCATGGCTTGCAGCAGCATGCCGTTGCCTGCGCTGCACGAGTTGCTGAGCTTGAAGTTCTCGATGTCACCGTTCTTCATGAACAGGACCTTGATGTCCTGCCCGCCGATGTCGCAGATCACGTCGACGTCGCCAAAGAAGTGTACGGCGCTCATCATGTGCGCCACCGTCTCCACGATGTTGACATCTGCCAGCACCGTCTCCTCCAGCACATCAGCGGCGTAGCCCGTGGCACCGAAGCCCAGCACCTCGAGGGTCGCGCCCTGACTGGTGACTCCCTCCAGCAGGCTGCTGAGCAGGTCCTTGGTGTCGACGATCGGGTTGCCCTTCGAGAGCTGGTAGGCCTTGACCAGGATCTCCCCGTCCTCGCCCACCAGCACGGCCTTGCTCGAGGTCGATCCGCCGTCGAGGCCGATCACCGCTCGCACGACCTGCCCCGGCTGGAACACGGCGTTCTTGAACTTGGGGATGGTGTACGTCTCGATGAACTGCGAGGTCTCGTCACCGTCAGCGCTGAGCGGCGGACCCGCTTGCTCCCCGAGTCGCTCGCGCCGACCGTTCTTGATGAAGTCGGTCAGGGGCTCGACTCCACGGAAGCGCCCGGCGGTGCTCTCGGAGCTTGCCGCTTCTGCGTTTCCGAACACCGCTGCGCCGAACGCGGCGTAGAGGTCTGCGTTCTTGGGCACGAAGATCAACTCTTCGATCGGGACGTCCTTCGGGAAGACGTAACCGCGATCGCGCCACGTCTCCGGGATACGCTGGCGCCAGCAGTCCTGGAGGAAGGGCAGGTAGGTGTTTGGACCGCCGAGCAGCAGCACCTTGTCCTTCAGCGTGTTTCCGCGGGTCAACACGCTCAGGTTCTGCATGACGATCGCGTCAGCCAGCGAGTTGAGCACCTCGTCCTTCGGGATGCCGGACTTGACCAGGTTGACGATGTCCGTCTCGGCGAACACTCCGCACTTGGCGGCGACGTGGTGCAGCTTCTCGTCGTTGAAGCGCAGGGTCGTCGCGAAGCCAGGTTCGGCGCCGACCTTGATCATGCACTTGTCGATGGTGGCGCCGGTCCCCGACGCGCACTTGTCGTTCATCGACGCCATCGCCGTCTTGGCGCCGGTGTTCTTGTCGACCTTGAAGATGATGATCTTGGCGTCCTGCCCGCCCAGCTCGACCACCGCGTTCACGTCGGGGTGCAGCTTCTCGACGGCCAGGGTGACAGCGTTGACCTCCTGGACGAACTTCGCGCCGGTGGGGGCCGCGATCGGCGCTGAGCCGGACCCGGTACAGAAGATTCGGAATTGCTCCGGGGAGCGCTCAGGGAACGCTGCGAGGATCGCCTCGAGCAGCTCGAGCACCTTCTCCGGTTGCTTGGTGTGGTGACGCTGGTAGTCGCTCCACAAGATCTCTTCGCTGCTCGGGTCGATGACCACCGCCTTCACGGTGGTCGAGCCCACGTCCATGCCGATGACGAGCTCTTTGGCTTGCATCTTCTAATTCCCCTTCGATCGTTCCGTGAGCCTCTGGCTCAGGTTGGGCCGGTGTGGACCCAGCGCGCTCATGCGCCGCGAGCCGCCCCGAGACGCTAACCTGAACTGACGCTGACGTCAGTGTCTTCCCGCGGACCCCGTCGAAACACGACTTCGCGCGTCGGGGCGGCCGACCCAGGACTCTGAATTCTCTCAAGGACATCCACAGTTTAACGATGTTTCGTAGAGTTTTCGGGGTGTGAACGATGGAATCGTGACCGTTTGGTCCGCGGCGCGAGGCGTCTGAGGGGGGCGCCCCGAGGCCGCTGAGACGGGCTTGGCCACTGACACTAGCGTCAGTGAATGCGCCCAGCCCCGGCAGGTGCCATCGTCAGCGGGTGACTGGGCGCGGACTCTCCGTCGGAGGCAGCTGGCTCGTCGCGATCGCGGTGCTGCTGATCTCCTGTGAGAAGGAGCAGCCCGCTCCGCCCGAGGCACCTGCGGCCGCCGCGCCGAAGCTGCTGTCGAGCGTTCATCTGGCGAGCCGCAACGGCTTCGACTTTGCGCTGGGTGCAGATGGCTTCGAGCTTGTCTGGGGTGCGTCTCACCCCCCAAACGAGAAGCAGCAACAGCCGAAGAAGATTGCCGTGGGGATGTGGGCGTGGAAGTTCGACGCCGGCGGCCACGCGAGCGGCGAACCGCGCAAGCTCTTCGAGCTCGAGGCGGGGCGCGAGCTGGGGGAGCTCGAGGCGATGTCGCT
>JAUILJ010000166.1 GCA_030433055.1 Polyangia bacterium | reverse complement strand
CGCGCTGGGAGGCAGGTTCGGACACGTGCTCCGCGAGGGTACACGCTCGGGTGGCGCCGGGACCAACGAGAAGTCACGCGGTGACTATTCGGTTTTTCCGTCGTCCTTCTCGCAGCGGATCCCGCCACCCTTGCTGCGACATAGTTTCCCTTTGGCGCAGCTCTCGTCGACTTTGAACTTGCCGTCTTTGCACACCAGGATGCTCAAACGATCGGCGCTGCACGCGTTCTTGTCCTTCATCGCGTCGGGGCAGGGATCATCCGCGGCCGCCACCGAAAGATCACAGTCCAGCTTACCGCCAGCGGACTGGCAGCCGCTCGATCCACGACAGTTCAGGCTGGTCGCCATCTTGCCGTCCTTGCACTCGAGCAGCTGCGTTCCCACGGCGTTACACGCCTTGAGCCCAGGGTCGCGACAGCTGTCCCCCGACTGCATCACCGACTTGTCGCACTGAGCGCGCTCTCCAGAGAGCTTGCAGCCCGCGGGTCCGCGGCACGGCTCGAGCACGTAAGCACCATTCAAACACACGAGCTGGCCACGCTGGTCGCCTGCACAGGTCGCGGCGCCCTCATCGTCCTTGCTGCAAACGTCACCTGGCTGGTTGCCGCTGATGTCGCAGCGCACCCCGCCCTCCACCCAGCAGCCCTTCTGACCGCGGCAGGGGGCGGCAATCATCTTGCCCTCGGAACAGATGAGCTGGGTGGACGGATCCAGGCAACGTGACTCTCCCTTGTCGCACGAGCTTCCCACCTCGGGTTTGCACGCGACGCTCAGACACGACAGCCCCAGAATCCAGACCAAGCGAGACATCAGGAACAGTCATACCCGAAGTGGCGCCCAGCGTGGGAGCCATTGCAGGCAGCGTTGTTGACGGTGCGAGGCCTCGACGTTACCCCAAGCGAGCGCCAGATGAGGGGAGCGCCGTCCACCGGCGACTGGGCTCGGCGACGGCTCCGAGCATCGTGCGCCGCGGCGCCAGCACATAACCACCCCGGGGGGCGCCGCTCCCACGCAACGAGGAGAAACCAATGGGACTACACATCGGAAGCATCGCACCTGACTTCGAGCAAGATTCAACCGACGGCAAGATCAAGTTTCACGACTTCATCGGCGACCAGTGGGTCGTGTTGTTCTCGCATCCCAAGGACTACACGCCGGTGTGCACGACGGAGCTGGGGCGCGCGGCAAAGCTGAAGGACGAGTTCACCAAGCGCAATTGCAAGATGATCGCCGTGAGCGTGGACACGGTCGAAGACCACAAGGGCTGGGTCGGCGACATCGAAGACACCCAGAGCGTGAAGATGAACTTCCCCATCCTGGCGGACGCCGATCGCAAGGTCGCGAAGCTCTATGACATGATCCACGCGGAAGCAAACGACACGCTCACGGTGCGTTCGGTGTTCATCATCGACAGCAACAAGAAGATCCGTGCGATGGTCACCTACCCCGCGAGCACCGGGCGCAACTTCGCCGAGATCCTCCGCGTCATCGACTCGCTGCAGCTCACGGACAACCACAAGCTCGCGACGCCCGCCGACTGGACAGACGGCGGAGACTGCGTCGTGGTACCGGCACTCAGCACCGACGAAGCCAAGCAGAAGTTCGGCGAGGTGCGGGAGCTTCGTCCCTACCTCCGCATGGTCAAGCAGCCCGCCAAGTAGCGAGACGATCACGTCGACACGATGGCTCCGCACGGATACGCGGGGCCATCGGTCATTTGGCTACCGAGCCCTCGGACCTGGCCGGCAGGCGCCAGCGGGTTGGGGAGCTCGCGCTGCTAGCCGGTTCTCTGAAAGGGCTCGCCCCACAAAGCAGCGACGCCGCGCTCCGAGAGGAACGCGGCGTCGAAGCGACCGTGCTGGATGAGTTCAGGCACGGCGACGGCGGCGGCGACCCACTACCAGCGCGCCCATGGCGCCCAGAGCGAGCAAGCCGAGGCCGGTATCGCCGCTGGTGGTGCCGGGCTGCATCGCGCAGCTCGCGCTGGCTTCGGCCTCTGCCTCACACGAGTTCCCGCTGCAGCTCGCGCTGGCGCTCGCGTCTACCTTCACGTTCAGGTAGGCGTTCAGCGCCGCGATGCAGTCTTCGAGGTTGCCGTTGTGGTCGACGTACTGCCCGTCACAGAACAGCGCGCCCTCAGGCTGGGTGCACTCGGCCTCACAGCCCCCTTGCAGGTTCGCTTCGCAGGTGGCGTAGCCCTCCGACGTGCAGCTGATGTTGCAAGTTGCGTTGGCTTTCACCTCGCAGGAGCCTTCACAGCTCGCCTTGCACTTCGCGCTGCAGTCTGCGCTGGCGTTGGGATCGATGTCACACTTGCCTTCGCAGGTCGCGCTGGCCGAAGCCTTGCAGCTTGCCTTGCACTCGTTCTTTTCTTTGTCGGTGCCCGCGCTGCAGTTGGCGGCACAGTCGGACTCCGCCGTCGCCTCACAGCTGCCCTGGCAGTCAAAGGTCGGCGGGTCTACCTCGCACTGCGCGGAGCAGTCCGACTCGCAGCTGCCGGTGCACGAAGCCTCGGCGGTCGCGTTGCATTCCCCCTGACACTGAGTGGTCAGCTCGGCGGAGCATGCGGCCGTGAAGTTGACCGGCTCACACTTGGCCGTGCAACCACCCTCGACCTCTACCTTGCAGTTGGCGTTGGCTTCGACGTTGATGTCACCGCATGCATCGATACCCGCTGCGGCTTCCTGAGTGGCGAACAAGGGGAGCGCCAGCGCGGCGGCGGCGAGGAGAGACGTGAGCTTGGTCATGGTGAGTATTACTCCTGGGAGGAATCACCCCGCGCCATCGGGGGGCGAAGACAGCAATCCAAAGGAAGCGAACCAGATCCGCATACGGTTTGGGAAAGGTGAACTTCCCCTCGGCCTGGCCACTCCCGATCGACGAACACCCCGGCGGGGCATTCAGTCGGCGGTGCAAAACGCGAACCAGTACAAAGCTAGCCTGACTTTCTGCGAACTGAACAACAAACCGCACGCGCGCCGGTAGGGCGTCGCTGTCACGGCGGCCCCGGTGTGTGAATGTGGGTGGACGAGGAGGCGTGACCCCGTCGCTCCAAGTCCAGGTTGATCCGACGGATTCTCAGACTTCACGGGGCGCCCGTGGTGGGCCGGGGCTCGGTTTCTCCGACCGGAAACGGCCAAGGATCCGTGGCCGCCGGGGACGTGAACGCCGCCACCCAGCGGGCCCGCGCAGCGTCCTTGGGCCCGAGCCACGTCGCAGCAGTGCCAACCCCAAAGCGCTCCCGGGCCGCTTGGTCGACATCTCGAGGGTCCCAGGAAAGCACGTACCCTTCACGGATCAGGCGCGGCAACAGGCCGCGCAACGCCCTCAGGGTGCGTCGCGCCTGCAGATGGAACAGCACCACTCGGCCAGGCTCCACGGCGCGGAGCACGCGGTTGTAGATCTCATCCGCGGGGATCTCCTCCCAGTCCCGGGTGTCGATATCCCAGAGAAACACGCTGTAGCCGAGTTCTCTAGCCACGCGATCACTGCGCTCATCGTGGGCCATCATCGGGGGTCGGAACAGCCGACAGCGCCCGAACCCTGCGCCCTTCTCGATCTCTCTTCTGACACCCTCGTCAGAGACAATGCGACTCGCGAGGTTGGGGTGAGTGTAGCTGTGATTGCACACACGGTGCCCCTTCGCCTCCACGTCACGGATCCAGTTGGGGTAGCGCACGAGGTTCTGTGCGACAGGGAAAAAGAGCGCCTTGACGTGATACTGCTCGAGCAGCTCCAGCAGCCTCCGCGTGCGCACACTACCCCGCGGGCCGTCGTCGAAGGTCAGGACTAGGTTGCCGCCGCGCCCCTTGACCACGTCCTTGGGCGCAGGCACTTCCGTACGGAACTCGCCGGCGAATGGCTCCAACGGCACTCCATGCGCGAGTCGCCCAGCGACACGCAGGCGGTACAGCGTCCCGGATTTGAGCGGTGCCCTGGGTGTGAGACGAAGCAGCGTCGGTTTGGGCCAGCTGGTGCGCCACTCGATGGGAGGTACGCTCTCGAGCGCTGCCTCTACACTGACGCGATCGACTGGAGCGCTGAAATCGACTTCGATGGCGCTCGCCAGGTTCACGCGCGGCCCACGCGGGCGCAACTCTACCACCCCGCCCAGTACGGCCTCGGTCGTGTCCGTCGGCGGGGCGCTCGCAGCCAGCGCAGCCACGGAGGCGGGCAGCGCCAGCGAAGCAGCTTCCCGCTCCCGAGACGCATGCAGCTTTGCGCCGACGTAGACCCCCGCGAAGGTGAGCACACCCATGCTCACCAGCCGGGCAGCGCCGAGTGCGCCCCGCGACAGCTTGGGCTCGGCATGTGGGCTCGTTTGCTGCACGGCGCGATGATAGCTTCGCGCCCGTGGAGGCGCGAACGAAGGATGACCAGGTGACGCTGCGCTTGGCGCTTCTGACACTGGGCCTGCTCCTCGTGGCTTGCGACCGAGAGCGCCACGCGAGCGCACAGTCCACAGCCAGCCCATCGGCTCCCGCAGCCAGCGGCAAGGCCACCGCAAGCGCGAGCAGCGAACCCCTCGGCGCTGCTCCGGCAGGCAGTGCTGACGCGTCATCGAGCGAGGTTGGGGGTGAGACGCAGCGCGCGGTGACGCCCCAGGCTGCGGCTCTGGCAGCGACTGCGATCCCCAGGGGCAAGGTGCCGACTTCCCTCACCCAAAACCCACCTCGCCCCATCAAGGGAGAACCGCGTGGCCCCATCGACACCCAGCAGGACGCTCGCTGGCTGCGCCGCATGTCCTACGCGTCGATCACCAAGGCCACTCAAAACAAGGGTGGTTCCACCGTCACCATCCGACTCTATTTCGAGGATGGCTACCGCGCGGTACTGAAGGCCGACCAAACGCGCTCCGCCACCAATTTCCGGAGTGAGATTGTCGCCTACCACCTCGATCGCTTGCTCGGTTGCGCCCGAACCGCGCCCGTGGTCGGTCGCACGCTCCCCAGGGCAGAGCTGCGCATGTTGCTGGAAGCCAGCGGCACGGACCCCCAGTTTCTCACGCGCTTCGACCAGGAGCTGCGAGAAGCGACTCCCGGCAAGATCCGGGGCGCTGTCATCGCCTGGCACTCCAAGCGCTTGTATTCCCTCGCCGTGCCCCGCTCCTGGCCCAAGTGGCTGGCCCCTGAACCGAAGCCGGCCACCGCGGCCTCCGCGCCCGCAGTCGATGCTCGCGAAGGAAAAATCCCAGAGGAAATGCGCGCTCAGCTCTCTGCGCTGGAAGAGCTCAGCGCCTTCGACTACCTGCTCGACAACACAGACCGCTGGTCAGGGGGTAATACCCTGCTCCTGGGTCAAGGCGGGCCCATGATCTTCCTGGATAACGGAGCGGGCTTCGCCGACTGGCGCATGCAACGCAAGCTCGCTCTGGACAGCGATCTCGACCGGGTGTGTGAGTTCCCAAAGGGCCTCGTGCAAAACTTGCGAGCGCTTGGGCCCAGCGTCCCACCGGCGCAACGCCTCGGTCAACGCCTGGCGAGGTCGCTCGCCAAGGACCCGCTGGCACCGGTGCTCAGTGAGGAGCACCTCGCAGCCATTGACCGGCGCCTGAAGCGCCTGCTCGGGCACATCGGTTCCTGCCGGAAATAGCAGCGACCCACCAGCAGGGTGTGGAAGATCAGGCTGCTGGCGAAGGCGCAAGACTCGCTCGCCCACCCCCCTCTGGGGCTGAGCGACGAACTGCGGAGACAGGACACTAGGGCAGGCAGAAGTTCATCGGGTCGAACGCCTCGCCAGGCTTGCACTTGCGCGCCTGGCTGGCGTTGCGCGCGACGGGCGTGGCAGAGCCCCGGGAGCGGCCCTGCGCGGGCGACTTCGCTTCGCTCTTGGTGTCGCCTGCCTGGGAGAGCTGGCGCTGTGCGTCGTCACGCTGCCGCTTCAGGCGCGCGCTCTCAGCCTGCTCGGTCTGGAGTTGGCTCTTCACGTCATCGAGATCTTCACTCACGCGCTTCGTATCGGCCTTCGCGGCGTCGAGCTGCCGCTGGAGTTGCGTGACGCTCTGGGTGTGTTCCGGCTCGATCTTCCCGAAGTAGAGCCCCAGGGTGCCGCTGGTCACCAAGATCGCAAGCCCTGCAAAGAAGCTTGCTGCGACCTTGGCGACTCGCTTTTCATTATCCGTACGGATTTCTGCGAGGCGAACGTCATGGGCGCGTTCGGCTTCAGCGACGGCGAGCTGTGCCCGCAACCTGGACTCCTGGATCACCCGTTCGCACTCAGCGCGCTTGAGGGCCTCGTGGCGCGCGTTCTCGTCCTCACGGCGCAGGCGCTCGGCCTCACGGCGCGCCGCCTCGGCCTCGACCCGTCGCTTCTCGGCGTCGCGGTGGCGCTGTTCTTCCAGCACTCTCCGCTGGTGTTGTTCAGCCAGGCGTCTCTCGCGCTCGACCATCTCGCGGTCGACCCGCTCCTTCTCCATGCGCTGCAATCCCTTGAGCGAAAATAGAAGTGAGTCTTCCCTGAGTAGATCCGCCATGCCTCAAAGCCTCCGTTGCTGATGGACACGGCTCTAGGCAGAGGCTTGGCTGGTTTGTGCAGAGGGCAAGCGGACCCCGGCTACCACAGCACTTCCCAGCTCACGTGGGCGCTTCGCCCGGGTTGCGGCTGCCCCAGGAGATCGAACTGACGGGCGTCGAACAGGTTGCGAAGCGCCCAGCGCAGCACGACGTGGTCGTCCTCGAAGCCCAGCTCCCCTTCCAGGTCCCAGCGCATCTGCTCTTCGATCACGATGAGCCCCGCGGGATCCGCGAACTTGGACGAGCGGTACACAGTGGCCAGCGTGAGCTCGGAGCGGGGCAGCCGCCCGTGGCTCGGGGCGTACAAGCCGAGCCGTGAGCTCGCGGCGAGTCGAGCGTGATAGGGCAGGATATCGTTGCTCAGGGTGCGATCGTCGGAAGTGTCTCGGGGATCTTGCAGCGTGGCGCTGCCTGACCAGCGGAGCCAGTCTCGGTACGCTGCCTGGAACGCTAATTCCAGTCCCATCACCCTCGCCGTGCCGACGTTGAACGGCGTCACCACGCCGAACGTGGAGCGCCGGTAGGCGATCAGTTCTCGAGACCAGCGCCCAAAGGCGAATCCATCGACCGCGAGGCTCACGCCCCGCCTGTCTCCGACACCGAGCCGCGCACCTACATCGAGTCCCTCTCCGCGCTCGGCGACCAGTTGCCCATTACCCCGCACGAGCGCGCTCAGGCCGAACAGCTCGCCCAGGGTAGGCCTGCGGCTGAAGTGCCCCGCGTTCAGCAACAGGCTCAGCTCACTCACTGGTTGATAGATGACGCCCAGCTTGCCTTCAGGCTCCAGGTCATCGCTCCCCGCGGAAACGTCCGAGGCTCGCGCGTCGGATCGCGTAGACAGCACGGGCAGCGCTCCGCTGAAACCATAGCTGAGGTGCTCGTCCTGGCGGAGCAGGAGCTCCAACGCGGGGCGCGCGCTGAAGCGCTCCGCGGCAGTGCCCTGGGGGCCCCGCACCAGCAACGCTTCCCGCGTTGCGTCGACTTGACCCGAGAGGTCGAAGCTCCCGCTCCCAAGCGCGAGCCGCAGGCGCTGCTGCACCCTGCTCCCAATGTTCTGAGCGCCGCCGGGGCCGATGCCGATCTCTGAGCGCGGATCGCTCACGGCCTCCCTGCTCTCGAGCACTTGGGTAGCCAGCTCGACCTCACACCGTCGCGCTCCCGGTCTATTTCCGCAAGGTACCTTACCCGAGATCCCGCCTAGCAAGCGCTGGCGCCGCGTACGTGACGCGAGCGCCGGGACGCTAGCGAGCCCCGTCACTCCCTGCTCTCGTGAAAAGGCGTTGACCAGGGTGAGCACCCGCGCACCGCTCCGCGAACGCTGGAGCCCGATGGCCCATGCGTCCCAGTCGCTGTAGTCGGCGTTCTCGCGGGTGCGCTCGATGTCGTCGCTCTGATCGAACCCCGTACCGCGGTCGTCCACGAACGTGTAGTCGTTGTCGGCTCGACTCAAGCGCAAGCCGACGAGCGCCCCTGAGCGCCACTCTCCGCCGCCCGGGGACACCACCTCACCCCTCCCCCACAAGCTCTGCTCCCCGAAGCTTCCCACGCCCAGGCCAGCGCCGAGTACATTTCTCCGAGGAAACTTGGGCTCGAGGAACACGGCGCCGCCCATGCCGTATGCGTCTGCCCGCGCTGGCGTGCTACCCCGAAAGACCTCCACGCGATCGAGGATCCACAGTGGGAGCGTCCCGATGTCTGCAGCACCAGTCACCTCGTCGTTCATGCGCAGCGGCCCCAGGTACACCGGCACCTGCGCCGCGCTAGAGCCGCGTAGCGACAGCGTGGTGCGATCCGAGGCGGCTCCGCTCCTCGCTACCTCCACCCCGCTCACGCGCTCGAGCACGTCCCCCGCGCTCGACCCAGGCGCCTTGAGCTCGTCTCTCCGGATCACCTGGCTGGCAGCGCTCGGGTCCTGGGAAGAGTGCTGGCTGCGAACCCCTTCGACGACGACGTCGCCACTCTGAGCTTGCGCGGCGGGCGACCACAGTTCGGTGCAGGCCACAGCGAGGACCAGCAGCGGCACGATGATGCCATGGCGAAGAGCGAGCGAAGACATTGGGCGAGCAAACGCAGTCAGTGCGTGGTCTCGCGCGTCTAGCCCAAGCACCAGCACCGCCGCAAGGAGCGCTCGAAGCTCGCCCTGCGACTCAGCTGATCCGAGGCGTCACAGGCCGAGTTGCTGGGCGATGATCACCTTCATGATCTCGTTCGTACCCGCGAAGATGCGCTGGACTCGCGCATCCATGTAGGCCCGCGTCACCGGATACTCGAGCATGTACCCGTACCCGCCGAACAGCTGGAGGCACTCATCGGCGACGCGACCGAGCATCTCCGTCTGCCACAGCTTGGCCATCGAGCATTCCTTCACCAAATGCTCACCAGCGATGTGCTCCGCGATTAGGCGATCCAAGAACGCACGCCCGACCTCGACCTCGGTTGCGCACTCCGCGAGCTTGAACTTGGTGTTCTGAAACTTGCTCAGCGGCTTCCCAAACGCGGTGCGCTCTTTGACGTAGGTCAGCGTGTCCGCCAGCACCTGTTCCGCGCTCGCCTGGGAGCCGATGGCTACCACGAGGCGCTCCTGCTGGAGCTTGCGCGTTAACATCAGAAAGCCCATGCCTTCCTCACCCAGTAGCGCGCTGGCGGGAACACGGCAGTCCTCGAAGTGCAACTCCGAGGTGTCCTGACTCGCCATCCCCATCTTCTTGAGCTTCTGCCCTTTGACGAAGCCCTGAGTTCCCGCATCCACGAGGAACAGCGAGAGTGATTGATGGCGATTGTCGGGGTTGGTGTCCGTCTTCGCGGCGACGATGCAAACGTCGCACAAGATCCCATTGGAGATGAACGTCTTGGAGCCGTTGATCACGTAGGAGTCGCCGTCCTTGATGGCAGTCGTCTGAATCCCGTTCAGGTCGGAGCCTGTGCCCGGTTCCGTCATGGCGATCGCGGTGATGATCTCGCCGCTCGCGCAGCCCGGGAGGTAGCGTCGCTTCTGCTCGGCGCTGCCGAACTCGTGGATGTACGGAGTCACGATGTCGCTGTGCAGGCCCATGGCGAAGCCCGACTCATAGGCGCACGCGAGCTGTTCGATGACGATCGCCGAGTGGATGAAGTCACCGCCAGCGCCCCCATGCTCCTCCTCGAGCCATGGGCACAGGAAGCCGCCGCTCCCAGCCGCAAGCCAGGTCTCTCGATCCACCATCCCGCGCTCTGCCCAGCCGCTCTGCTTCGGCAACACCTCACGCTCGATGAACGTACGAAAGGCTCTCTCGAAAATCTGGTGCTCTTCACTGAGCAGGCTTCGCTTCACGCGCTCCTCCTTCCGGCGCCGGGCAACCGCCGCAGCGACGACAGGATAGCAAGTCTGTCCGCGAGAGAGGACGCCCGCCTGCCAAAGCAAGGAGAGGCGGACGGGTTCAGCCTGGAGTGCCAGTCCAGTAGCTAGCTCGCCCGACTCGAACCTTGCTCTGCGAGCCGCCGATAGAGCGTGGCGCGTCCGATGCCGAGCAGCCGAGCCGCGTGCCCGACATTGCCGTCGGCGGCTCTGAGCGCGTGAGCGATGGCTCTGCGCTCGAGCTCTCTGAGCGGGACCACGTCATTCTGCTGAGCAGGTTCGAAGAGACCGCTATCCCGTTCCGCCTCCTCGAAGGATTGCCTCACGGCAATAGGCAGATCCGTAAGGCCGATACTGGCGCCGTTGCTGGCCAAGCATGCGCGCTGGATGACTTGGCTGAGTTCGTGCGCGTTGCCTGGCCACGAGTAGGCGAGCAGCGCCTCCAGCGCGCTCGCCGAGATGCGCGGCGGTGCCTTACCAGCGTCGAGCGCCAGCCGCTTCACCCAGTAGGCAGCCAGCTCAGGGATGTCGTCCACCCGCTCTCGCAAGGGAGGCAGCATCACGGAGGGACCACCCAGCAACCTCGCGAGCGCCTCGCACATTTGCCCGGTGCGCGCGAGCACCGAGAGCTCGACGGTGCTGCTGCAAATCAACCGCGGAGTCCGCTCCACGAGGTGCTCGGAGGAGACACTACCAGCGACCTCCCAACCCCCACTCGGCCGCTTGGAGCTCCTGGGCTGGTGATCCACACGCAGCGCCTCGGCCAGCTCTTCCTGTGCCTCAGCGGCGAGCCATCCCACGTCGTGAATGAACAGCACTCCACCCGCAGCCCGAGCAAACAGACTCTCCGTGGGGTCGGCGTGCTCTCCAAAGAGCTCTTCGAAGTGCCTGCTGGGCGCAAGCTCGGCGCACCGCAGCGTCACGAATGCTTGACCTGCGCGACCACTTCGCAGGTGGATGAAGCGAGCGACCGCGCTGCGACCGCTCCCCGACTCCCCTACCAGCAGCACCGGCGACGCCCCGGCGAACCGAGACTGGAGTTCGCCGAGCAGACCTTTCACAGCTGCGCTCGGCCCCCACAGCGTGGGCGGCAGATCGGCAGCACCGCACACAGCTCGAACCCGGGACTTGAGCTGCCGCACCTCTGCCGCGCGACGAACCCGTAGTACCACCTGCTCCCGGCACAACGGCTTGGTCAAGGTGTCATAGGCACCGCAGCCAAGCGCCCTAGCGCTGGCGTCAGTCGCGGGGAGGGAGCTGACGAGCAGCGCCGGGCGGTCTGGATCTCGAGCCCTGAGCTGGCCAATCAGTCCATCTCCGGCTGTGTCTGGCAGGGTCAAACTCACGCAGTAGATGTCGGGCATGACCGGGCCGGTAAGTAGCTCGGCTGCCGACGCAGACTCCAGCACCTGATACCCGGCAGTCTCGAGCCACCGCCGCATTCGCTCCCGCGACAACGCGTCCTCATCCACCACGGCTATCGAAGGCATCGTCATGGCCTTCAAGATCGGCAGCGTAGGTCATCCCTTGAGGACTTTGTTGCTCGCGCCACCGGCGGCCCGGGAGCACTGCCAATCAGCCCAGGGTCACAGCACCACGGACGGCTCGAAGCGTGGCCCGTGGAGCGCCGCCAATCGATTCAGGCGGGCTCGAACCTGCTGGGTTCCAAGCTGCGCTGCGTAGCTCAACGGGCC
>JAUILJ010000165.1 GCA_030433055.1 Polyangia bacterium | reverse complement strand
CCGAGCTGTTTGGCGCGATGGTGGACATCTGTGGCACCGCGACCCCGGGTGGAGGTGGCTGTTCGGGGCGATCGTGCGTGCCCCGGGCGTCAGCGGACTACGAGGGCTACGTCTGCATCAGCAAGATGGGCGAGGAGACCTGCCCCAGCGGCTGGAACATCCGTCGCGTCGCGTCGGCGAATGGATCAGATGAGCGCACGTGTAGCCCCTGCGCCTGCGGCACGAACACCACGTGCAGCGGTGGCGCCTACAAGGTGTACGACTACAACGACTGCAGCGGCGGGGACTCCACCGTCAGCTCGACGTCGTGTTCCGACATCAGCGGGCGGATGGATATCGGCACCTGGTCGCTGAGGCGATCGAGCTACGCCACGCCGAGCGGAGCCTGTACTCCGAGCGGCGGTGCCCCGGGTGGCACGGTCGCGCTGACAGGAACACAGACCTTCTGCTGCCGTCCGTGATACACCCGGCGCGATGGTCGCGTTAACCGACCCCCAAGAACTCGTGGGAGCGGTGCTGAACCGCACGTGGAAACTCGCGCGCGTGATCGGCCAGGGTGGCCTCGGGATCGTCTACGAGGCCCATCACCAGACCTCTCCCGGCTCGTGGGCGGTGAAGCTGCTTCAGCACGAGTTCGTGGAGGAAGAGACGACGGTGGCGCGCTTTCTCGCGGAGGCCGAAGCTGCCAAGCGCCTGGACCACCCCGGCATCGTCAAGGTCTTCGAAGCCCAGCGCGCAGAGGACGGCACTCCATACCTCGTGATGGAGTTGCTCTCGGGTCAGTCGCTGCACGCGTTGATGACCGGCCCCATGGCGCCTCAGCGGGCTGTGGCGATCTGCAGCCAGTTGCTCGACGCTCTGGACGCGGTTCACCGGGTCGGGGTCATCCATCGGGATGTCAAACCCGACAATGTGTTCGTGCTCGAGGGTGAACGAGTCAAGCTGCTCGACCTTGGCCTGGCGCGGGTGATGGATGCGGCCGGGGGTATGAGCCGAAAGACCAAGACCGGCATGATGCTCGGTACGCCGGGCTACATGAGTCCCGAGCAGATCAAGAACGTGAAGGAGAGCGATCTCCGCTCGGACCTCTGGGCGGTGGGGGTGATCCTGTATGAGCTGTTGAGCGGTCGTCAGGCGTTTGGAGCGCCCACTGAGTTTGCGCGGATGACCGCCGCGCTCACCGAGCCGATCGTACCCCTTGGGTCTCGTGCGCCAGAGCTCGCCGCCTGGGATGCCTTCTTCGCCAAGGCGCTGGCCAAGGACCCGATCGAGCGCTTCCAAACTGCGAGCGAGATGCTGACCGCGATGCAGGGGGTGCCACTGGGCCCAGCTTCGGTGGTCCCCGCCGCGAGCGGCGTTCCAAACACCGCGGCCTCACCCCCAACCCTGGCTGGGGCAGCACCGAGCGCCGCTCCGTCCCTGGTCAGCGCTCCGGTTCCCGTCGTTCCCCGCACGAACACGCGGGTGTCGGCCGACAACCCCGTGATGTCAGGTCAGCAGGATCGACATGCGCCACCCCCCGTCGAGGTCGTCGAGCAACGACGTAGCGTTCGAGTATCGCTCTGGGTCGCGCTGCTCTTGGCTGGCGCTTGCTTGTGCTTGGGCCTGCTCCTCGGCATGCTCCTGTCCCGCTGACTTCAACGCAGGTTCGCGGCTTTGCCACCGACCACAGACAATTCAAACCTCAAGTAAGGGATCGAGATGAGCGACCTGAAAGCACGCTGCCTAGACGCATTTCCCGAGTGGCTCAAGAGCTTGGGTTCCGACATCGGTTCGTTGGCCGAGTTGCTCGGGCGCGAAGAACTGGACGAGGGCACTCGGCGCTGGGTGGCCGGCGGGATCAACTATCTCTTCAAGTCACTGGATTTGATTCCCGACGGAATCGAAGATCTTGGCTTCATAGACGACGCGTTCGTCGTGCGTGTGGCGGCAGCAAAGGCCTTGGCGGGCGACCCCGACAACGAGACGCTGAAGCGCCTGGCAGGCGACGCACAGCTCATCGAGTCGTTCCTCGAGGAAGACTTCGCGCGCTTGCAAGCGTATGTCGATGGTCTGAGCCAGGTCGCCGCGCGCGGGCGTACGGTGGACGAGGTCGTTGCCGATGGCGGGCTGCGCGAGCAGCTCGTGGGTGAGGCCAAGGCTTGGGCCGAGAGCTACGACGCGCCGACGTTTGCTCGCGACGAGAAGAACCTCGTCAAGCTGCGAGCGTTTCTCGCGACGAAGCTGCCGAGCTGAACGGCGCTACGAGCCACAGAGGCTGAGCGCCCGTTCGTGCCAGGCGCTCAGCGATCCGAGCCCCGACCGTTCTTGTTTTCGCCTTCGGAAGACGAGATCAGCTCGTTCAGCAGATCGCGGCACTCGGGCTTTCCCTTGAGGTGCCCGATCAGCAGGTTGCTGCTTTCCATGAAGGCCTTCTCGTAGCGCAGCCCTTCACGAGAACGCGCGGCGACCTTCTCCCGGCCCTGCGCCAGGTCCTCTTCGAGCGCCTCCGCATAGCGAGCGAGCTGGTCGCGCAGCTCCTCGATCTGCCGTCGCAGGTCCCGCGCGACGCCTTCCTTCGCCTCGCGCTTGCTGCGTCGCGTCTCCAGCCACTGCCGCTTGGACTCAACCATCGCGCGGCTCGCCCCCGCCCGCTCGAAGATCGCGCGAGAGCCTCGCCCGGCGCGCTCTGCTGCGTCCGCCTGGGAGAGCGTCTCCAGCGCTTCTCTTTCCGTGCGTGAGAGCTCCGTGCGAGCGGCCTCCTCTTCCTCGGCGAACGCCGCCGCGTCGCGCAAGGACCGCGATTCCTCTTGGGCCAGCTCCTCGACCTTGCGTCCAATTTCCGCGCGGAGAGCTCGGCCACGCCTCTCCAGAGCCTCTAGCTTGCGGGTGTGGCTCGCGATCTCACCCTCCAAGCCGTTCGCCTTGGCTGCGGTGTCCCACAGCCTCGCTGCGCCCTGCAGCACCTCGGGCGGCCCGTTTCCAGACGGATATGCGCGAGCGATCATGCGGGAGAACAGCCCCGCGCGGTTTGCCCACTCCGTTACGCCAGGCGATCGGGGTGGCGGTGGCGGCGGCGGCGCGGCGGCGGGGGCGACGCTGCTGTCTTTCTCCCAACCTTGGGACGGCAGTGACCGCTGCAGCGCCTTGAGCTCTTCAAGCAGGTGATGGCCGTCGCGGTAGCGCTTGCGAGGGTCCTTCTCGAGCAGCCGCAGGACGATGCGTTCAGCCACGGGGTGGCAGTCCTTGCGGATGGTCGTCGGGCGCGGCGCGGGCGACTTGCGCTGCATCTCGAGCAGCGTGTCTCGATCGCTCGAGCGGAATGGGAGCTGACCCGTGAGCATCTCGAAGAACAAGATGCCCAGCGCATACAAGTCCGACTGGGGGCCGGCCTGCTCGCCCCGCGCTTGCTCCGGCGACATGTACTCGGGCGTACCGAACACGGCACCCTTCGGCGCGAGCCGTGGATCGTGCGCCAGGGCCGCCAGCCCGAAGTCGAGGATCTTGACGAAGTCACGGCGACCGCCCCGCGCGGTGAGCAGGATGTTGTCGCTCTTGAGATCTCGGTGCACCACTCCCAGGTCGTGGGCGCGCGCGAGAGCGGCACCCATCTGCTCGATGATGTCCACCGCGCGCTGAATCGGCATCTGTCCGCGGGCGATCTCCGCGCTCAGCGGTGTGCCCACCAGGTACTCCATCACGAGATAGAGCTCGCCCTCGTCGGTCTCCCCGATGTCGTGGATGTCGATGATGTGGGCGTGGTCGACGCGGTTGGCAGCCCGAGCTTCCCGCAGCATCCAAGCGCGGAGATGCGTTTCCCCGCGTAAATCGGGTCGGATGAGCTTTACTGCAACGACGCGATCGATCAGCACGTGTCGCGCGCGATACACGATGCCCATCCCGCCTTCGCCGATTCGGGCCTCGAGCCGATAACGGCCTGCGATGACTTTGTTTAGGGAGGGGTCGTCTGTTCGGCGCTGAGGTTTGGCCTGTACCATATACGCTCACTCGCTACGGCCAGAACGCCGAGCAACGTAACGCAGGTTACATGCCCCATCGGCCGAAAGGCAAAGCAGCTCGCGCAATTGCATCACGTTCCCGTGGGGAGGCCCCTCAGCCGACCGCCCCGAGGCCGCGCGCACCGCAGCCGCGCGCCCCGAGGCCGCGCGCACCGCAGCCGCCGCTGTTCTCGCATCGGCAGCGAGAGCCAAGCGCCCATCGGTTCGAACGCGGGACTATTCTGGCGTCAGAACGAGTAGTTGAGCACGGGAACGCGGACCTCGGTCTCCTGAGAGAAACCGTACTGCCGCGTCTCCTGAACGCTGAACACGTCGCGAACCTCGACGGCGGGGACGCTCAAGGCGACGTAGCCCTCACCGAGCCCCAAGAGCGCTGGTGGGGTCAGGTGTAGCTGCCGCTCCATGCGCTGGCGGGCGCTCTCCTTGGGCGCGCGGCGAGCCTGTCGTTGCTGACGCGCAGGTGCTTTGGAGATCGGGCCACCCTGAGCCGGATCGGCCACGGGCTCGTCCGAGGGACCGCGATCCTCCGTGTAGTCGGCGGGTGGCTCGTACGCTGTAGCGCTCAGCACGGCGACCGTCGTTGGGATCGCCAGCGCCATCCCACCAGCGAGCAAGTACAGTGGCAACTTGGCGCTGCTGCCCTGCTCGGCGAAGTAACCAGCGACGCCGCCTCCGATCCCCCCGGCGAGCCCGCCCACAGCGTACGCCCAAGCGGGCTTCACCTTGAGCGCCGCCTCGGTCAGCATCACGGCCTCGGCGCCGAGCAGCGTCCCACCAGCGATGCCCTTGCCCGTAGGGGACACTTCGTTGGACTGAGCCTGTGCGGTGCTCGGCTGTGCCAACAACGCGAGTCCGGCGCCTGCAGCGGCAACGGCTAGTTTGCTGATGGTGCTGCGCACCGAAGAAGAACCAAAGCGCATCATCCCTCCAATGGCCTACGAGCTAAGCTCGAAGGGCGGCTAGCATATCACGTGGGTCTGGACCCGGCGCCACAAAGCCCTCGCTCACGCTGTCGTGTCGGCGAGGGCACTCCTTTCGCGCCAGGAACCGCTTGATGTCAATCACGCTGAGATGGGTCAGTCAGAGGGCGCTGAGAGGAGCCATAGTCGGGCTCGGCCTCGCGGCCTGTCTTGGGGCGTTTGGTGCTTGGGTGCGTCTGCTGCCGTGGATGTTCGCTCCGGACGTTCCGTGGAGCGTGATTTGGCCGTTTGCCCGGGTCTTGCTGGCATCTGGTCTGGAACTCGCGTTGTTGATCGGCGCACCGCTGGGGTGGTTGGCGGGTTGGATCATCGCCGCCGAACGAGGGGAAGTGCGGGCGTTGCTCGCGTTGGGTGTGCGACCGGCTCGGTTGGCCTGTCAGGGGCTGCCACACCTGATCCTGCTCGGGATCCTGGTAGCGGGCGGGGCGAGATGGCTCAGTGGCTCGGTTGAGGGCGCACCCGCGCAGGTGCTGAGCCAGCTCGTCGCAGCAGGCGAGGCTCACTGCGCGCAGCACCCCGGCGACGTAGCGGATGTCCCCGTCGCGGGCCTGGTGGAGCACTGTGCATCCGGTCGACTCGTGGGTCGCATTCCGGGGTCTCGGCCTGGCTGGTTCGCGGTGTCCCGCCTGCGAGCATCGGAGCCCCAGCTGGAGCTGGGCGCGAGCCAGTTCCTGATCCAGGGTGGCGAGTCTCGCCCGTGGCTGCGAGTGGACGTCGGGGAGGCTCGAGTGCGGGGTTTCGTCACTCCGAAGGCGGCCCCGCGTAGCGCCGCCCGCGTCGTTGCGTTGGTGGTTGCAGTGGGTTGCCTCGGGCTCCTGGTGGTGCCGTTGTTGCGCCGTCCTGGCTCGCTGAGCCCGGCGATTCTGGCGTTGGTGGGCAGCACGGGCGCTGTGGTCTTGCTCAAGCAGCTCGACCGCTCAGCGCTCTCGAGCGCAGCGTATGCGTTGCTTGCACTGCCACCGCTGCTGGTCTGCGCGATGGCGCTGCTGCTCGCGCGTCGTCGTCCGCCGCTGGTTTCCCAGTGATTGCTCGGCTCGCGGCGTGGTGATAGGGAACAGCTCCCCAAATGGAGCCACCGGCGTTCGTGTGGCAGGGAGAAATCATGAGTGTTGGCCCCTGGCAAATCGTCTTGATCGCGCTCGTCGTGCTGGTGCTGTTCGGCGCCAGCCGGCTTGGGGATATCGGGAAGGGCCTTGGTGAAGGCATCCGGAACTTCAAGAAGGGGATCTCGGGTGAGGACGAGGAAGAGGAAGAGTCGTCCAAGGACACAAAGGAGCCGAAGCAGCTGACTGCCGGAAAGGGCACGAAGAGCTCGGTCGAGAGCAAGCAAGAGGAGAAGGGCTAGGCGTGGCGCGGGGGGTTGCCGCGCGGCTCGATCGAGTTCCCGCGTCGGCCACGCTTGCGATGAACGCGCGCGTGGATGAGCTTCGCGCGTCGGGGCGGAAGATCCTGGATTTTGGGGTGGGTGAGGCGGACTTCGAGCCCCCTGCTGCCATCCTCGAAGCCGCGCGTGACGCGCTACATCGGGCAAATCACTACGCGCCAGTCGCAGGTACGGATGAGCTTCGCGCTGCCATCGTGAGCGCCTCGCAGCGCGATCGCGGTCACGCGGCAGACCCCTCTCAAGTGGTGGTGTCGTTTGGCGCCAAGCAGGCGCTCTTCAATAGCCTGCTGATGCTGCTGGACCCGGGTGACGAGGTGCTGGTCCCTGCACCGTACTGGGTGAGCCATCCCGCGCAGGTAGAGCTCCTGGGGGGCGTTCCAAAGCTCGTTCACGCGCGCAAGGAACACGGTTGGAAAATCCGCCCGGAAATGCTGGAGAGAGCGCTCACGCCGCGCACCAAGGCGTTGATCCTGTGCTCTCCAGCGAACCCCACCGGCGCTACTTACACGCCCGAGGAGCTGCGCGCGCTGGCGGAGGTCCTCAGCGGACACGACTGCTATGTGTTGTCCGCCGAGGGGTACCAGGCATTCACCTACACGCAACCGCACGCGTCGATCGCGACGGTGGCGCCGGAGCTCGCCGAGCGAACACTGATCATCGATGGCGTGAGCAAGACCTACGCTCTCGCCGGCTGGCGCGTGGGCTGGACGATCGCGCCTCGACGCCTGGCGCGCGCTCTCGAAAAGATTCAGAGCCAGTCGACGTCGGGGGTGAGCGTGGTCGCTCAAGCCGTCGCAGCCGCAGCGCTCAGCGGTTCCCAGAGCGTGGTCGAATCGGCCAGAGCTACCTTCGAGCGGACCCGCCGAGAGCTCGCGGAAGGCTTGGACGCCATCGAGGGAGTTCGATGCTCCGTGCCCGATGGCGCGATTTACGCACTGCCGGACGTGAGCGGTCTGTACGGCATCATGCACCAGGGGCGCGAGCTCGGGTCGGCTCGGGATGTAGCCCTGTGGCTCCTCGACCGCGCGCTCGTGGTGTGCATCGATGGAGACGCGTTTGGGGCGCCGAACCACGTACGATTCACGCTTCCAAGTGATTCCGCAAGGATCAAAGAGGTGCTGGCAGCGATACGAGCGGCGGTCGAAGGCTCGCGCCGCGATCCGTAGCCCGTCGCTACGCGCGCGAACGCAGCTCGAGCCCAAGAGTTCGAGCGGCGAGAGCCGCCTCGATCGCTGACGGGCGGGCGAACCAGCTAGCGCAGCCAGAGCAGCCCGAGCCAGCCAGCCAGGAACGCGAGCCCGCCGAATGGCGTGATCATCCCCAGCTTGGTCACGCCCGTGAGCGCCATCGCATACAGCGAGCCTGAGAAGAGCACGATGCCGAGCGTCCAGCAGCTCGCCGAGAAGCCAATCGAGGTCTGATTGCTTCGCGCGTAGAGCGTGAGCGCCAGCAGCGCGGCCGCGTGGACCAGGTGGTAGTGGGCGCCAGTCTGGTACGCCTCCAGCAGATTGGGGGCGACGCGGTTGCGCAGCCCGTGGGCGCCGAACGCACCTGCGGCTACTGCCAAAAAGCCGAGGATTCCTGTGAGTTTTAACCAATTCATGGAAGGTAGCCGTGCGACATCGCGACCCTGGCCAGTGCGCGGCCGCTGGAGTATAGACACGCAAAATCGCGCCCGTGGAGGCGTGATGACAAATCGAACTGCTGTCTTTTCGCGCACCCCCGTCGCGGAAGAGCCCCGCGTCCTTCGAGCCCGATGCGAGCACCCACCACCGCCACCCTCAACCAGCTCCGCGAAGCGTCGGCGCCGCCGGCTGCCGCAGCCGTCGAGATCCGCTTTCCTGGGGACTCGAGCTTGGGCGATGCCAGCGGTGCAGAGCGCCTCGGTGTGCAGCTCAAGGCGCTGGTGGAGCTGACGAAGCCTGGGGTCACGCGCTTGGTCATGGTCACGGCGCTGTGTGGTGCCCTTGCGGCTCCCGCAGTCATCGACTGGTTCAAGTTGGTCCTGGCGCTCATCGGCACCGTGCTCGTGGTCGCGTCAGCCAACGCGCTCAACATGTTCTTGGAGGCGGACGTCGACGCGAAGATGACTCGCACGGCGACACGCCCGCTGCCCAGCGGTCGCATCTCGTCGGAGCTCGCGTTTCGTTTCGGGCTTGGCCTGGCAGCGGTCGGGCTGCCACTCCTCACCTTCGCGGTGAACCCCGCGAGCGGCCTACTCGCGTCGCTGGCGCTGGTCAGCTACGTGGCCATCTACACGCCGCTCAAGCGCGCCAGTGATTTCGCGCTGCACGTGGGCGCAGTCCCGGGAGCCATACCCCCGGTCATCGGCTACGCCGCAGTGACGGGTTCCGTCGGGAAAGAGGCGCTGCTGCTGTTCGCCATCCTCTTCGTCTGGCAGCTACCTCACTTCGCCGCGATCACCATCTTCCGCCGCGCGGAGTACGCGCGAGCAGGGCTCAAGGTCATTGCGGTTCAGCGCGGCGTGGGCGGCGCAAAACGCTTCATCGTCTTCCACTCACTGGTGTTGCTCGCCGTCAGCTTGCTGCCCACGGTGCTGGGAGTGGCTGGCTGGGTGTACTTCGGCATCGCCGCAGCTGCTGGCTTGGCCTTTCTGTCCCTGGGGCTGTACGGCGCCGGGTGCTTCGGTCGTCGGGTTGCCGATGACGATCGCTGGGCCAAGGTGCTCTTCTTCTCCTCGATGCCCTACCTCGTGTTGCTCTACGCAGCCCTGGTGATCAGCATCGGCGGCTGACGCGTGTCGAGGATCAGGTCAGCGCGAGCCCAGCGGCCACGAGCTCGGCTGATGCCAGCGCGCGTGCTGCGCCTGTGCGTGTGGAGTCTGGTGCTGCTCTGCGCGGTACTCGCGGCCGGTTGCCGCCACAAAAAGAAGACTCCCCTCGAGCACGGTCGAGGCATCTTCTTACGCACCTGTGCGGGGTGCCACGGAGCAGACGGTCGAGGCGGAACCGCACGGACCGGCTTCACCATACCGCCCAAGGACCTCACCGATCCCGAGCTGCATGCGCGGCTCGGACACGACGGCATCAAGCACACCATCGAGGTGGGCAACGGTGACATGCCGGCCTTCGGAGCGCTCATGGCGCCCGAAGACATCGACGCGCTGGTGGCCTACGTGGAGAGCCTCAAGCGCTGAGGTGCGGAGCGTCAGGCGGCATCGTGTGGGTGCTTCGCGTCGAGCTGCAAATCACGCGGGATGTCTCCGTGGGGAACAGACGCGAGCGGCGCTAGCAGCGAAGCCAAGAGCAAGCTCATGGCGCACAGAGGAATGTCGCTGGAACCTCGAGCGAGGATGGCGAGAGCGATCACGACCGCGGAGAGGCGCCTTTGCTCGGGCTGAATCAGCATTCCGCCCGCGATCACGAATGCCATCACCTCGAGCCCAGCGCGCACGGCTTGCGGGACCATCGGCGCGGGATGCTGCGTGAGTTCTGTGAGCGCGCGGTCCGTGATCACCGAGAACAAGCCCGCGTCGGGCGAGGAGCCTGATGCCGCGGCACCCACGAAGACGACCGCGAGCAGCGTACCGATACCGAGCACCACGGCGCCCGCCCTTGGCCTCGGCACCCACAGCCAGAGCACGGCGAGCACCAAGGCGCCCACATCGAACAACAGCCCGAGCGTGGCAACGCCCCTTGAGACACCAAACAAGCTCACCAGGGCGTTCTCGGACGCGTACAGCGCGAGCGCCCGCGCGATCATGTGGGAGAACGCACTCAGCCCCGCGGCCAACAGTACCAAGCCTGCGCCTCGGGATCGCGGAGTGCGCGTCGCCGGGATGCTCGACCACAGCGCCATCAGGCTCGTGACCAGCGCGACCACCAGTACAGAATCCGCGCGGATACGGTGACGGTGCGCGGTCATCACTACCGTGAGCGTTCCGGCACCGAAGACCGCCATCAACAATCGGTACAAGATGCCGAGGCCGTTCTGGCGGAGCGTCGTCAGCAGCAGCACGACGGTCGTCACGGTGCCCACCAGCAGGGCTGCCTGGCTGAGCACCGACCCCACGTGATCACCCCAGGTGATCCAGCGCTCGAAGCCCGCGCGCGCGCCGGGTAGCGCTGGCGCCAGGGCGCGGCCGAAGACGCTGGCCAGGAGCATCAACCAGGCAACCAGCGTCGCCATCGGCAACGCGGGAGGAGCTGTCAGGTAGCCAGCTGAGGCAGCGTGAGGCTCGGGCCGCAGCGCCTCCAGGGGAGCCACGGGTTGCGACGGGGGAACAGCCGGCTCTGCGGCGTCCTCGTTCGACGCCGACTGATCGGATTCTCCCTGGTCAGGCACAGCCAAACGCTAGTGGCCTCTGCGCCTGGAGACCAGTTTTGTCCGCAGATCCCCAGGACTTCGCTCAGTCCCGTGAGGCGTGCTCAGCGGGGGGCGTGAGCTCCAGCGGCATCCAGGGCTGGTCGGGGATCCGGAGTTCTTCAGGCAGCCAGAGCGAGCCGGTTCGTCCGGGGCCTTCCTCGCGGGGACCAAACTTCGGTGGAACTACCTTCGGCGGCTTGCTCCCAGGAGCTGCCTTCAAGATGAAGGGGCGTGCGAAGTACGTGGAGCAGGCGTACCAGGGGTCTCGGTAGAACTCCCAGTGCAGGTACACGTTTCCGTCCGGGGACACGATGGAACTGGGAGGCGCTCCGAACGGTGAGGCCCGCTTCACCGACTCGAGGGCGGCGACGTCGAACGCTGTCACGCCGCTGGAGCGAGTGACCCCCATATCTACGAGCCGGCCGTCAGTGCGGCTCACGATGATCTCGAGGTTCGTCCGCAGATCGGAACGGTTCATCGGGTGGTCACCCGGGAGGCGTGAGAGTGAGCCAAGGAATGAATCCGCGAACACCGGGTGCAGGCGGTTGTGGATCTCATTCAGGTAGCGGGCGAACGGCACGCGCGCGGTGTTCAGCGCCGTCTGGTTACCGGGCTTCACCTTGGCGACGTAGTTCTCGATTGCGCTCTTCCAGCGCTCCAAGCCAACGGCTTTCCAGGTGCCACGGTGCTTGCTGCGGCGACGCTCCCCATCGAGCTTGCGCAACCTGGCCAGCTCGCCTCGACCCATCACGTCCAGAGCGCTGTCCTGCTGGAGGTTCAGGTTGATGCCGTCCTTGGTCTTGCCATGGGCGCCAAAGCCGAAGAGCCGGTTCTTGCGCCGGGGCGGCGGCAGACGCTTCTTGCGCGCCTTGCGGCCCTTCCTGGCCTTCTTCGCCTTGCGCCCCGGT
>JAUILJ010000164.1 GCA_030433055.1 Polyangia bacterium | reverse complement strand
GGGTCTGCTGCTAGAGTTCGAGCGACACGCACCCCAGGGGGTCGTCTGGGCGGGGAGCATCGCCACTCGGCGGGCTGAGCGCCATAAGCGAAAGCTACGGGAACTTTCGAGCGTTAGGACCGTCATTGCCTAGACCCGCCACGGGTCGCCACCGTGATCCCCCAGCGCCCTTCGGGCGTGGAACCTTCGCCTTCCAACCCATAGGTCGAACTTGTCCCGAGAAGACGAACTGAAGCGCATCGCTCGAGCCGCCAACCGGACCGGCTTCCGCATGCGTTTCGACCACGCGTTGCAGCGCACGCTGATCCTGCTCCCTCCGGTGCTGCTCTACGCGCTGGGGGCGCTCATCTGGGTCAAGATTTGGCAACCGTCGGGTGGGCAGATCACCCGAGTGGCGCTCGTGGGGGCAGTGCCGGTCGTCGTCTGGCTCGCCGGGACCATCCACGCCTGGCTCCAGCCGCGGCCGGCGTTCGCTGGAGCGATGCGCCTCGACCAGCACCATGGGCTTCATGACCGGATCTCCAGCGCCCTCGAGTTCATCAAGTTGCCCAAGGCGGAGCGCTCGCCCTTCATGGAGGCGGCGATCGAGGATGCGGTGGTCACCGCGAAGGATCTGAAGCCCGCCGGCGCAGCGCCGATACACCTCTACCTTCTCGAGCTGGTGATCATCGTCTTCCTGTTGCTCAGCCTGCTGCTGGTGTGGGTGCTGTACGTTCCGCGCTACGTCGTGATCGAGGACGACACTCAGCATATCAATCCGCTGGTGCTGAGCCCCGATGATGTCGACTTGTTCCGCAACATCGCGGACCAGATGAAGCAGGAGAACAAGGACCCCGAGGTGCTCGCCGCGGTGAACAAGTTCAATCAGCTGGTGGAGGACATCGCCGACCGCCGGCTGGACCGCCAGGAGGTGTTCAGGCGCCTGGAGGAGCTCGAGCGTGACCTGATGAAGGGCGCCGAAGCCGACAAGGAAGGCCTCGACGAGGGCCTGAAGGCAATCGCGCAGGAGCTGAAGAAGAGCGACCTGACCAAGCCGATCGCCAAGGAGCTCGAGGACAAGAAGCTCACAGACGCCGAGAAGGCCATGCGCAAGCTTGCCGAGCGGCTGCGCAACAAGAAGAACCCGCCCTCGAAGGCGGAGCTGGAGAAGCTGCGCAAGGCCATGCAGAAGGCGAGCGAGGCGAACGCCAGTCGCGCCAAGGCTCTTGATGCCGCACGGAAATCGGCCGAGGAAGAGAAGAAGCGGCTGCTCAAGAAGAAGCAGGACGAAGGCAAGCTCAGTCAGAAGGACAAGAGCCTGCTCAAGAAGAAGCAGCGCGAGCTCGAGCGCCTGAACCGTGAGAAGGACAAGACGGACCGTGGGCGGCGCCAGCTCTCGAGGCTGGACCGCGAGCTCGCGAAGGCGGCACAGGACCTGCTGAAGGAGATGGGTGCCAGCGCGAAGGACCTGGAGGAGGCGGCGCAGGACATCAACCGGATGGCCAAGCAGGAGATGACCGACAAGGAGAAGGAAGAGCTGCGCAAGCGCTTGCAGGAGATGCGCGAGCTGCTGCGGCAGCAGGGCAAGGGCGACAAGAAGCAACTGCAGCGGCTGCTGCGCTTCGGTCAAAAGGCGCGCGGCGGAAAGCCGGGCAAGGGGGGGCAGGGCGGAAGCCAGCCCGGCGGTAAGGGCGGCAAGCTGCGCCCAGGCAAAGGTGGTTCGCAGCCGGGCGATGGGCCTGGCGGGATCAGCCTGGGTAAGGGCCAGGGCGGCAAGAGCATCCCGATTCCGGGTGAAGGCTCAGGCGCAGGTCAAGGTGCCGGCAAGGGCCAGGGTGCTGGTCAAGGCGCAGGCCAGGGAATGGCCGAAGGCGGCTCCGGCAAAGGCAAGGGTGAAGGCTGGGGCACCGGTCACGATCCGAACGTCAAGGGCGACAAGTCCGAGATCAAGGGGTCTACCAAGGACGTGACCGCCGTGGCGAGTGACACGGGTCAAGGCACCGCGTCGAGCCAGGTGATCTCCGGTGCGGCTCAGCGTGGCTTCGTTGGGCGGGGCTACAAGCAAGTCTATACCGACTACAAGACGGTGGCAGAAGACGTCATGAATCGCGACGATATTCCGCCCGGATACAAGTTCTACGTACGACGCTACTTCCAACTGATTCGGCCACGGGATTGAACGTTGGAGACGGATGACGCGCGTCTGGCCGTCATTCCCCGAGCTGCTCGGGGGATGACGCGCAAGGCGATTCAGGGTGTACGATGATGCGCCACAGGCGCTTTGGGAGCGAAACGGCATGAGTGAAGCAGAGGCAGCCCGCGAGGAAGTTGAGGACTTTCAGAAGCAAGTCGGCAAGCTGCGGGAAGAGATCGGCAGGATTATCGTTGGCAACCGCGAGGTGGTCGATGGAGTGCTCACTTGCATGCTCGCCGGCTCTCACGCGCTGCTGGAGGGCGTTCCGGGCCTGGGCAAGACCATGCTCGTGCGTACCCTCGCAGAAGCCGTCAACCTCGAGTTCTCGCGCATCCAGTTCACCCCGGACCTGATGCCCGCGGACATCACCGGCACCACCGTGGTGGAGGAGCGCGAAGGTGGCGGTCACCAGTTCGAGTTCCGCAAGGGGCCTGTGTTCGCCAACATCGTGCTCGCGGACGAGGTGAACCGCGCCACTCCAAAGACTCAGTCTGCGTTGCTGGAAGCCATGCAGGAGCATCGCGTGACGGTTGGGCGCACCACCCACGTGATCCCCGAACCCTATTTCGTGCTCGCGACGCAAAACCCGCTGGAGATGGAGGGCACGTATCCGCTCCCGGAAGCTCAGCTCGACCGCTTCTTCTTCAAGCTTCACGTGCCGTTCCCCAATCGTGAGGAGCTCCACACCATCATCGATCGCACCACGACTGGTTACCACGCGGAAGTGAAGCCGGTGGTGGACGCCGAGGAGATCTTGAAGATGCAGGAGCTGGTGCGCAAGGTGCCCGTCGCGCGCCACGTGCAGGACTATGCCATTCGTGTGCTCCAAGCGACCCACCCAGATCGGGAAGAAGCGACAGACAAGGTCCGTCGCTACGTGCGCAGCGGCGGCTCGCCCCGTGGTGTCCAGGCCATCCTGCTTGCGAGCAAGATCCGTGCGCTGTTCGATGGGCGGTTCGCTGCCAGCATCGATGACGTGAAGGCAACCGCGTTGCCCGCTCTGCGTCACCGCATCCTCCTGAGCTTCGAGGGCGAGGCCGAGGGGGTCGCCGCGGACACGGTGCTCGAGGAGATCTTGAGTAAGCTCCCGGAGGGGAAGGCCTAGCCAACACGCTCGGCCATCCGGCTATGGGGATTTTCGACATCTTCAAGCGGGCGACGGCGCCAGTGTCGCGTCGATTCGTGCCCAGCGCGCGCGTCAAGGAAGACCTCTTCGATGAGGAGTTCCAGCGCAAGCTGGAGATGCTCGCCTTGGTCAGTCGCAAGGTGTTCGCCGGGCGCCTCAAGGCTGAGCGGCGCACCAAGAAGAAGGGCAGCGGCGTCGAGTTCGCCGATCACCGTGACTACACCGCGGGGGATGATTTCCGCGCGGTAGACTGGAACGTATACCAGCGCTTTGGTCGCCTCTTGGTCCGCCTGTACGAGGAGGAAGAGGACCTCAGCATCTATTTCATCATCGACTGCTCCACGTCGATGGGCTTCTCGACGACACCGAGCGCCGCTGCCCGCAAGTTCGACTACGCTCGAAAGCTAGCCGCCGCGCTCGCCTACGTGGGCCTCGCCAACCTGGACCGCGTGACGGTGGTGGCGATCAGCGACGCGGTGGTTGCTCGCATGCCGACGACGCGCGGGAAGGGACGCATCTTCCGCGTGTTCAACTTCCTGCGTGATCTGGAGCCGAGCGGCGTCACGGATCTCGGGGAGGGCATGAAGACCTTCGTCGCGCAGCACAAGCGCCGCGGCCTGGCGGTGCTGATAAGCGACCTGTACGACCACGCGGGGTTCGAGCGAGGCATCAACGTGCTGCGCTACAACAAGTTCGAGCCCTTCGTTCTGCACGTGCTGGATCCTCAAGAAGCAAAGCCCGATCTGAAGGGGGACATCCGGCTCTACGACTGCGAGACCGGTGATGAGCGGGAGGTCACGGTGACTCCCAAGCTGCTCGATCGCATGCAGCTCGCGTGGAAAGAGTACCAGCATGAGATCGAGCGCTTCTGCGCGAAGCGTCAGGTGACCTACTTCCCTGCGGATATCAATGTCGAGTTCGATGAGCTGATCCTCAAGGTGTTCCGTCGCGGAGGGTTCCTCAGGTGATCTTCTCCGGGTTGCCTTTCACGACGCTCATGACCATCGCCGGTGTGGCGGGTGGCCTGACGGTCATCTTCTACATCTTGAAGCTTCGTCGGCGGCCCATCGCGGTGCCGTTCAGCCACATCTGGGAGCGCATCCTCCGCGACAAGGAGGCCACGAGCTGGTTTTCGCAGCTCAAGCGCCTGCTGTCGCTCTTGTTTCAGCTCGCGCTGCTCACGCTGTTGATCATGGCCCTCGGCGATCCTCGTCTCAGCCAGAACCTGATCGAAGGGCGCAACGTCCTGGTGCTGGTGGACACCAGCGCGTCGATGAAGGCGATCGATGGCGGCGATTCACAAGCACCGACCCGCCTCGACGCCGCTCGCAAGGAAGTGTCGACCTTGGTGCGGGGCCTCGGCGGCACCGATCGCATGCTGCTCGCCAGCATGGATTCTGGGGTGAGTCCGCTCACGACGATGACCGGAGAGGTGCCCGACCTGCAGGCGGCGCTGAAGCAGCTCAAGGCCAGCGACACGCGGGCGGATTTGCGTCGCGGACTGAACTTCGCCCTCGATTCGTTGCGGGGGCTGAACAAGACCGAGATCGTGCTGGTGAGCGATGGGGCCTTCGGCGACATCGACGAAATAACCAAGGGCATCGACTTCGGAGATACCAAGCTCGCCTACATCCCGGTGGGCAGCCGCAAGCGCAACGTCGCGATCACGCAGTTTTCCGTGCGGCGATATCCCCTCGACAAGTCTCGTTACGAGGTGATGCTCGAGGTGACCAACACCAACGATGAGCCCACGGATGTGGAGCTCACCCTGTTCGGCGATGGTCAGGTGGTAGACGTCACGCGGCTTCACCTGGGGCCCAACGAGCGCCTGCCGCGTTTCTACAAGGATCTGGCCGGAGCCAGCCGCACGCTCGAGGCCGTGATCAAGCTCGGCGACGGAAAGCCTGACGACTTGCCTGCCGATGATCGCGCCTACGCGTTGATGCCCGAGCGCCGTCGCTCCAAGGTGCTGCTGGTCACCAAGACCAACACCTACCTGGAGGCGGCGTTGCTACTCGACGAGTACCTCGAGGTGACCAACGTGGACCCCAGCGCGTACCCACCTCAGGGCGCGTTCGACGTGACGATCTTCGATGGCGTGGCGCCGCCACTAGCGGACGGCAGCGGCGCCGCGCTGTACCTGGACCCACCGGACAGCAAGACGGCACCGGTGCCCTGGGCCAAGAAGATCAAGGACTTCGGTTTCGACACCTGGGACAAAAAGCACCCGGTGGTGCGCTGGATGGAGCTGGGCGACGTGCAGGTCGCTCACGGCCACAGCCTCAAACCGGAGAAGACGGATCGCGTCGTCGCGGCCTCCTTCAAGGGGCCGATCCTGGTCGAAGGGCGGCGCGGCGGGCGGCGCTTCATGTCGCTCGGCTTCGACCCACGGGACAGCGACTTCGTCTTGCGTGTCGCGTGGCCGCTGTTCGTGCTCAACACCATCAACTACTTCGTCGAAGAGGATACGGGGTACATCTCCTCGTTCCGTACGGGCGAAGTGTGGCGCATCCCGGCCCCCAGCGGTGCTGAGGTCGCGGAGCTCGAGTTACCCGACGGAACCAAGCGTCAGGTCCCGATCAAGCAGGGGCGCGCGGTGTATCAAGGGGACCAGGCAGGCTTCTACACGCTGCGGGTGAAGTCTGAAGCCGAGGGCGACGGCGAGAGCCCGGCCCAAGAGACGATGTTCGCCGCGAACCTGGTGGATCTCGACGAGAGCCGCATCGAGCCCAGCGCGAAGCTCGAGATTGGCAAGACCGAGGCCACCGCGGTCGCGAACTTCAGTGCTGGCGTTCGCCGCGAAATTTGGCTGTATTTGCTGATCGCCGCGATCATCGCGTCGACCGTCGAGTGGGTGACTTACCACCGGAGGCTCACGGTATGAGGTGGCAGCGCATCGTCTGGTGGCTGTTCGTGCTGGCGGTGGGCCTGGGCCTGGCCTACGCGTACAACCGCTTCATCATCCACGCGCCGGAGCCGACCTTCAAATGGGTAAAGGACGGCACGACCTACGAGCTGCTCGAGCCGCGCACCCTGGGGCTGGTGCTGGTCGCCCCGCTGATCCTCGCGATCATCGGCTGGAGCCTGGCGGATCTCCCGTGGCAACAGCGAATCCTCGCGGTGCTGCTCCGGGTGGGCTTCATCGCGTTGCTCGCTGCGTCGCTCTCGCGTTTGGCAAAGACCGCGGAGACCCAGAAGGTGTGCGCGGTGTTCGTCGTGGATGTCAGCGACTCGGTACCGGACGCTGCGCTCAAAGACGCGCGAGAAGTCATTCAGAAGGCCATCGCGGAGAAGCCGAAGGACGACGTGATCCGCGTCGTCACCTTCGCCAAGCGGCCGCGGCTGATCGAGCTGAAGCAGGAGGAAGGCAAGCCCGCCGAGGTGCCGCCGATCGCCGAGCTGCGTCACAAGCCCGAAGACGTGAAGCTCGAGAAGCCGGGGGCTGGCAGCGACGTGCAGTCCGCCCTACAGCTCGCCTATGGAGTATTTCCTCCCGGATATATCAAGCGCGCCGTGCTGCTGACCGACGGAGTCGAGACCGAAGGTGATCTGCTGGCTGAGGCCAACCGCGCTAGCGGCTTTGGGATCAAGCTGTTCACGGTGCCGTACCGGCGACCCGCTCCTGGTGAAGTCGCGCTCAAGGAGCTGCGCGCGCCGGACAAGGTAGAAATCGGCCAGAGCTTCAACCTCACCGCTCACATCTACTCCAGCCGCGCGACGAAGGCGCGCGCCCGGTTGTACCAGGGCGAGACCCTGAACGGCCTCGATGGAGTGCGCGACCTCGACCTGGAACCGGGGGAGAACGAGATCAAGTTCAAGAGCGTCGTGCGCATCGGAGGCGAGGTCACGTACGCGCTCAAGCTCGATCAGATCAAGCACGACCGCTTCAAGGAGAACAACGACTACTCCGTCACCATCGATGTGCCCGGGCGCCCCGCGGTGCTCTACATCGAGGGCCAGCCGGCTCGCGCGAACTACTTGATGAGCGCACTTCAGGCGCAGCAGTTCGAGGTCGACGTGCGCAACCCGACCGCCTTCCCTGGATCCATCAAGGAGCTGGAGCGCTACGCCTTCGTGATTCTCTCCGACGTCCCCAAGGAGAAGGTCAGCATCTCCTCCCAGGACTTGATCGAACGCTATGTGCGCGATCTCGGCGGCGGATTCTTGATGGCAGGCGGTGAGAGCGGCTTCGGTCTCGGCGGGTGGGCGCACACGACCCTCGAGCGCATCTTGCCGGTGCGCATGGATGTCGAGCGGCGCAAGGACAACCCCGGCGTTGCGATGGTCCTCGTGATCGACCGCTCAGGGTCGATGACCGGTTTGCCACTCGAGATGGCGAAGGCGGCCTGCAAGGCCACGGTGAGCACCCTCCAGGGCGACGACTTGATCGAGATCATCGCCTTCGACGACACGCCCATCCGCTACGTGAAGATGCAGCCGGCTCGCTACCGCAGCCGTATCCAGAACGAGATCTTGCGCATCCAGCCGGGCGGAGGCACGGCAATCTTTCCGGCGCTCGACCAGGCCTACCAAGACATCTCGGTAGCCCAGGCGCGCAAGAAGCACGTCATCTTGCTCACCGACGGCCGCGCGCCCACCGGGGGGATCAAGGACCTGGTGCAGGCCATGATCGCGGAGAGCATCACCGTGACCACGGTGGGCCTCGGCGAGGGCGCAGACGGCGACTTGCTACGCATGATCGCAGACACCGGTGGCGGCCGCTATCACTCGGTGCCGGACCCCAACAGCTTGCCCAAGATCTTCACCCGCGAGACGGAGATGATCGCTCGCCAAGCCGCCGTCGAAGAATGGTTCCCCGTGGAACAAGTGGGCAACGCAAGCTTCCTCAAGGGCCTGTCCATCAGCTCTGCTCCGCTGCTTCATGGCTACGTCGCGACGCAGATGAAGGGCCCGCCATCGCAAGAGATCCTCACCAGTGACATCGGTGAGCCCATCCTCGCACGCTCGCGGCTGGGCCTCGGCTGGACCCTGGCGTGGACCAGCGACGTGAAGAACAGGTGGGCCGTCGAGTGGCTCCGCTGGCGCGGCTATTCGCAGTTCTGGGGCCAGCTGATCCGCGAGCACATGCGCAAGAAGCATCGCCGTGAGCTGGACATGAAGACCGAGTCCAGCGGCGGCCAGGTGAAGGCCGTGGTCGATGCATTCACCGTCGACGAGCGCTTCGAGAACGACATGAGCAGCAAGCTGTTCGTGATCGGCCCCGAGCCTGGGGGCAAGCGCCGCGAGTACGACATGAAGCAGACCGCGCCTGGGCGCTATGAAGCCAATTTCGAGCTCGACGAGTACGGCTCGTTCCGGCTGCAAGCGGAGCACTCTCAGGAAGGCGACGACGGCGAGCTGGATCGCGTGGGGGTGAGCTACGGCCACGTCTCGAATCCGTATCCGCGGGAATACGCCAGCTTCGAGCCCGACGTCGAGCGCCTCGAGCGCGCTGCGCTGGCCGGCGGTGGCAAGGTCGACCCGTCCCCCACGCAGCTCTACGACCCAGGCGACGAGAAGATCACCTACTACGAACAGCTGTGGCGGAACTTCATCTACGCTGCTCTCGTCGTGTTCCTGCTCGACTTGCTGGTGCGCCGCGTGCGCTTCTTCGACCGCAAGTTCCTGCCAAAGAAGCGTCGCAAGCAGACTGCCTAGATTCCTTCACGCCGCTGCACGCGGGTTTGGGGGTGAGGAAGCGCTCATCCCGACAGGGCGTTATGGTGTGTGGGCCTTCGCCCTCGCGATCATCTTCTCCACGTCTGGCGCGGTGTTGATCGGAACGATCTCGATCTCCGGATGCTCGTTCTGGAAGACTCGGAAGACTTGGTCGGCGAAGGCTTGGCCGATCGTGTCGATGTTCGAGAAATCCAGAAGCACCGTCTTGAACTTGTCGACCCGAGCTAGCAACCGCTTGGCTTGAGAGCGGGACACCAAGTCGTCGCTCCCGATCTTCGCTAATTCCACAGGGATAACCGTTTTGTTGAATCTGAGGTCTTCATCGGACGCGTACATGTTGAATACCTCTTTGAGCGTTCTATCGGTTAGGTTGAGCAGCTCCATCACGACCGTGGTGCCGACCGACTGCTCCTCCCGTTCGAAGACCCAGTCTTCTTCGGGTGAGTCCGACCCGTGGGAATAGGAGACCTCACCCGACATCACCGCGAACTCATCGAGCACTCGCGATGTGAAGAAGATCCCTTCTCCAGAGTGCTTGCTTGGATCCGTTGTAAGCTTCCCCTTCGCAAGCTCGAGGACGGCATGCCTCTGATCCTCGAGACTGAGCGCCCGCTGAATCTTCTTGAAGATCCCCACGCCGTCATCGAGCAACGCTATCTGCGTGCGTGTGTGGCTATGAGTTATGAATACGTGCAGCCGTGCCCCGTCTGAGTGATCCACGGCGTTGTTGAACATCTCGGTGAATGCGTAGTGCCAGATCTTGCGTGCGCTTGAGTTCAGGTGACGCAGCGACGGAGCCACTTGTTCCCTCCACACCACGTCTTCCTCGAGGTCTGGGGAGAGCTGGAAGAGGAGATGCTGCTTGGTCTGAACCAGCGCGTAGCTTGTCGAGTTCGTGTGCCCACTGGACTCCAACACCCCCTCGTCCCTTAGGTGCCTGAGGTACTTGTGAGCCGCCTGACGGCTGATCGAGAACTCGTTTTGAACCAACCGGGCGATGTCGGTTGGGTGCTCCTCAATGTGCTCCAGGATGAACGCACGAACTTCTTCCTGGCGCTCGGCCATCCGTGAATGAATGACCTGACCCTCTGCGGTTGTCAACCGTGAGGCATGGCCATTGTCAACTCGTCCCGTTCGACGGGCTACCGCTTCCCAATCCATGAGGGAGCGTCACTTGGCTCAAGTTTTCGTCGGGCCTTCCGTTCATACGCTGCGTGAGAATCGCTAGCGCCTACTCGGCTGCCTTGGCTGGTGCCAATCGGGCCCAAGACCGCGTGATTGAGGCGGGGTCGCGTCTCGCTCAGAGCGGTGCTGAGGGCGGCGTTGGCGGCCCCGCCGACGTGGTTGGCGATGTCGTGGAGCTGTCCCAGGGCGCGATCGAGCTCGCAGCGAACGTCGCTGTCGTCAAGGCGCTCGACGAGTCTCAAGGGGAGCTGCTCTCCCTGGCTGCCAGCGCACCCGCATCGCCGACGCACCGTACGCGGTGAAGCACCAGCGTGAAATTCCCTGGGGAGATTTGTGTGACTAGTCCGGTGGTCCGCCGAAGGGCGGCACGAAGACCGGGCCCTCCTCGGGCGGCGCTGACGGAGCTCTCGCGCAGGATCCGGTGCTGGTGGGCGACGGGCGCTCCGTCCTGCAGGAACGATTTCTCGAGGGTAGGACTCCAGGTCGCAAAGTTGCGAGAGAGTGTGCTTGCCGCAGTGATCGCGTCGGTGAGCTGATCGGCAACGCCCTGCTTGGACAGTTTCCGCTTGGCAGCGCGAGCGTCTTGATAGCTTCAGCCACATGCAGAACTTCGATTCAGTTGGCAGCGTCCGTGAGGTCCTCGCGCGCGCGCTTCGCGGCGCCCTGTTCTCTGCGTTGATGACCGCTCCCGTTGTGGGTGCGTGCTCGTCCGGTTCGCAGGATTCGATCAGCACCCCTGAGGAGTTCAGGCGGGCCTTCACCAGTTCCATCTGTAGCGCGGCGAGCGCTTGCCGTTGTGGGGTGAGTCAAGGCGCCTGCTCTGCGTCCGCGCAAGGGATTTTGGCAGAGTTCGACGCGGAGCTGAGCGCCGGGCTGACGTTCGATGCGGAGTGCGGCCAGCAGTTCGTGGACTACTTTTCAGCGCTCGGTTCGTGTGCGGCGACCTTCGACGCGGAACCACCGTGTTGCGAAATCAGCTATGGCTCGAAGCAGGTCGGCGACGCGTGCGATCCCGATGGCATCGATGATTGCGGCCAGTTCCTCTCGTGTGGCGCTGACGGGATGTGCTTCGAGCTGATGAACTGCGGACCCCGTTCCCAACGCGGAGAGTCGTGCGAGGAGACGCAGTGTGCGGCAGGGCTGCTGTGTCGAGATGGTGTGTGCGGCGATCTGGGGACCACCGGGGAGTCGTGCGGCTACGATGGTGAGTGCGCCGATGGACTCATCTGTCGCTACCCCCAGTGCGCGCCAAGGCTCGCAGCGGGCGAGGACTGCGAGAGCGGCCAGTGCGAGGATGGTCTAGGTTGCGTTGAAGGCACCTGCGAGAGCCTCAAACCGAACCAAGCTGCGTGTGCTGACCACGACGAGTGCGAATCGGGATGGTGCGATGGAGTTTGTAGCGATCACCCACCTGCCGTCTGCCGCCTCCTCTA
>JAUILJ010000163.1 GCA_030433055.1 Polyangia bacterium | reverse complement strand
GATGCCGTGCGGGAAGCCGCCGGAGCCGGAGGCGTCGGCGATGCCCTGCAGCCAGCGCGTTTCCTCGACGGCGAGGTCAGGTGCTATCTCGGCCTGCAAGTGGACGGACTTGACGAGCTCCAGCCCTTCCGCGTCGGGGAAGCTCAGCAAGTGGGTGCCGAGGGGGATGCTCGGGCTGACGTCGATCAGGCGCGAGACCTGCTCAGCGCTGCGTGAGGAGACGTACAGGATGAGGCTCGAGCCCGGTGATTGCTTCGACAAGTGCTGCGCTGCGAGCCCGGGCTCTCGCTCGTCAGGACCAATCAGGATCAGCTCGACCGGGGTCGGCTCGGAGAGCTCACGCCAGTTCGCTTCGAAGCGTGGACTGAAGAGCGGATGCACGGCATCTGCCAATTCCTTGGGGCAACCGATCATCAGTGCAACACGAGCGTCCACGAGCACCCAAGGGTAGGGGTGAGGGGACGGGATCTCAACGGCTAGGCGTTGCTAGCGTACGATAGGAAGCCCAGCTGACCGATCCGACCCTCACTGCGCGCGGCCCGGCACCCCCAGGGGTGAGTCAGACAACACCTCCTGGGAAAACTAGAATTGCTGCAGACGTTGGCCGTTCAGGCGATGCGCTCGGGGGACAGCTCGACTCCGTCGTCGAACTCGTCGTCTTCAACGGGGGGAGTGCCATCCTCGGGGCGCCGACCCACCACCCGCAGCCAGACCACGATCACGGCGCTGCCCAGCAGGTACGGCAGCCACGAGGGCGCGCCGAGCGCGATCGGGAGGTAGCCAACGCTCGCGGCCACGAGCATGACGAACACAGCGTACGGAAGCTGGGTCTGAACGTGGTCGAGGTGATCGGAGCCGGAGGCGATGCTCGACATCAGCGTGGTGTCGCTGATCGGTGAACAGTGGTCGCCAAAGATGGCGCCATCGAGAACCGCTGCCCCGGTGAGAATCATCAGCGGCAAGCCTCCCATCGAGTGAGCCAGGGGAACGGCGATGGGGATCAAGATGCTCATCGTGCCCCAGGACGTCCCTGTGGCGAACGCGATCGCCGCTGCCAGGCCGAACGTCGCAAGGGGAACCACCCACAGGGCGATGTTTCCGCGCAGCGTCGCGCCGAGCACTTCTTGAGCGCCTAGATCCTGGCAGACTTGCGCCAGCGCCCAGGCCAGCAACAGGACCACGACTGCGGAGGCAGCGTGGCGTACACCGTTCCAGTAGGCGCGAAGCGCCGCTCCAATGCCGAGGATGCCTTGAGCCAGAGGGAGAACGATGGCGAGCAGTGAGCCAACGCCCGCGGCCAGCAACAACATCTTCACGTTGTTCTCGCTCGCGCCCAGGGTCTCGCGCCAGAAGGTGAAGCTGAGCGCACGCCCGGGGTTACTGCCGAGCTTGCTCGCGCCACCGCCGTCCACCACGAAGCCGACCATGGCGACCACCACCACCGCCAGGATCGGGAGCAGGGCGTTGCGGGCGCGATGAGGTTTGTCTTCGGGGGGCGCCATCATCTCCGAGTTGCCCTGAGCCATCGGCCGGGCGCCGTCGCGCAGCGGCTTCTTCAGGTGCCTGGCGCGCCGCTGCGCCTTGAGCATCGGGCCGAAGTCGCGACCGAGCAGGGTCGAAGCAAACACGAAGACCAGGGAGAATACGCAGTAGAAGCGAAAAGGCAGCGCCGAGAGCACCAACGCGTAGCCCCGTTGATCCAGGCCCAGAGCCTGCGCCTGCGCATCCAGCAGGCCGACCTCGTGACCAATCCAGGTGGAAATTACTGCGAGGCCGGCCACGGGCGCAGCGGTCGAGTCGACGATATACGCCAATTTCTCTCTGGAAATATGCCAGCGGTCGGTGAGCGGTCGCATCGTCGGCCCGACCAGCATGCAGTTGGCGTAGTCATCGAAGAACACGAACAGGCCCATCAACGCCGCGCCCACCTCGGTCGAGCGCGCCGATTTCACGTAGCGGGTGACCCACTCCACGATGCCTGAGGTCCCACCAGCACGGCTCACCACTTGGACCATGCCAAGCAGCGCGAGCGTGAACCCGATGATGTACAGGTGGGTCGAGTTGGAGACGTTGTCCCAGATGTACGTCTTGGTGCCTTCGACGAAGACACCCGACTTGAAGCGCAGGATCGCGCCGATCAGCACGGCGCCGCCAAGGGCGGGCAGCAAGCGCCTCGTGGCGAGCGTGACCACCACCGCGACCAGGGGGGGCACGAGCGCCGTCCATCCGACGTTGCGTCCCTCGTGGACGGCGTCTGGCAGCAAGTGTGGCAGCAAGCCAAGCAGAGCCACGCCCAAGGAGACGGCGATCAGGCGGCCATGCAGCTCACGGATCCCACTCGGCGTCTTGGGCGCGAGCGAGGCGCGGGCCTGAGACTTCCGCCCATGGGGATCCGGCACGCTCCGCGGAGGTCGGTCGGAGAGCCGCTGACTAGATGGCGCCTGGGTTTCGTCCGTCACGGGCGGACGCTACTTCGACGCCAGGCGAACTACCACTCAGCCCGGCGTTGTTTTTGGCGGTTGAGCCGGCCCATACGGCGCGTCGGGCGCCCGAAATTGCACTATTTTGCAGGTCGCGCATCAGCCGCAGCGCGCCGGAAGTTGGGGGCGAGGGGCCTCGCTCGGGGGCTTACGGTGGAAGCGGCAGTTGTGCCATGGTCGCGCTGGCTTGGGGTGGCGCCGTCGCTGCTCCGTGGCCGAGTTGGTGTGTTGCTTTGGCGCTCGTGCGCCCAACGGAGAGAGCGTGAACAAGTCCTGGATCCGACGCATGAGCCTGTTCGCCCTGATGTCGCTGGTGCTGACCCTCAGCGGTGTGGCGCTGGGCGACAGAGCTCCCCCGCCCGAGGCGGTCGCCGCCGCCAGCGCAGCGCCCAGCGCAGCGCCCAGCGCTGCTCCTTCAGCGGCGCCCGCCGCGGAGGCGCCCGCGCCCGAGCAACACTCTGCCTTTGGTTCCGCGCTCAACACGTTCAATGGCTGGGTCGCGAAGAGCTTGTTCTTCGACATCTCGGCGGGCGCGTTTCAGTACCCAAAGCTTGATGCCGCGGGGAACGAAGTTCGTGGCAAGGATGGAAAGGTGGAGATGGGTGGCGCGACCGTGCCCTTCATCGTCGCCATCCTGGCGGTCGGATCGATCTTCTTCACGCTGTGGTACCGCTTCATCAACCTCAGGGCCTTCCGCCACGCCATCGACGTCGTGCGCGGCAAGTACGACGACCCGGAAGACGAAGGAGAGATCTCCCATTTCCGCGCGTTAACGTCCGCGCTGAGCGCCACCGTCGGTCTCGGCAACATCGCCGGCGTGGCCATCGCCATTCAGAAGGGCGGCCCGGGCGCGGTCTTCTGGATGATCGTGATGGCGGTTTTTGGCATGAGCGCCAAGTTCTCCAGCTGCACGCTCGCGGTGCTGTATCGGCGCCACAACCCCGACGGCAGCATGAGCGGTGGCCCGATGTACTACCTGGACCTCGGCCTGAAAAAGCTGGGGATCGGCCCGCTGGGCAAGGTGCTGGGCTGCGTTTACGCAGTCATGGTCATGGGTGGCGCCTTCGGCGGCGGCAACATGTTCCAGTCGAACCAGAGCTTCGCTGTGCTCAGGAACGCAGTGGGGCTGGGACCGAACGCGAAGTACGTCTACGCGACCGTGATTGCCGTCGCGGTGGGCTTGGTGATCATCGGAGGCATCAAGCGCATCGGTGCCGCGACGTCTCGTGTGGTGCCCGCGATGTGCGCCATCTATGTGTTCGCAGCTATCGCAGTGATCTTGGTCAACGCGAAGCAGATCCCCGAGGCGCTGGGGACCATCTTCAGCATGGCCTTCACCAAGAACGCCGTGTTCGGGGGCGCGGTGGGCGTGCTGGTCATCGGGGTCACGCGAGCTTCGTTCTCCAACGAAGCCGGTCTGGGTAGCGCGGCCATCGCGCATGCCGCCGCCAAGACCGACGAGCCCGTGCGTGAGGGTATGGTCGCGATGCTGGGCCCGTTCATCGACACCATCATCATTTGCTTGATGACCGCCCTCGTGGTGGTGGTTACCGGCGCATGGAAGGGAAGCCTCGAGTCCGCGGGGGATGTGGACCAGGGTGTGATCATGACGAGCCAGGCGTTCGCTAGTGTCATCAGCTGGTTCCCCTACGTCCTCAGCGTGTGCGTGGTGCTCTTCGCCTACTCCACGATGATCTCGTGGTGCTATTACGGCGAGCGCGGCTGGATTTACCTGCTGGATCACTTTGGAGAGGGCGTGGGCTTGCGCTCAGTCGTGGTGTTCCGCGTGCTGTTCGTGATCGCAGCCTGGTTCGGCGCCGTCACCAAGCTGGGGCCCGTGTTGGATTTCAGTGACTTGATGATCCTCTGCATGGCCTTCCCAAACATCGTGGGCAGCGTGATCCTGGCCCCCACCCTGCTCAAGCACGTCCAGGACTACTGGTCGCGGTACAAGAGCGGGGAAATGAAGCCGTACGAGCCGGCCCCGGCTGAGTAGCCGGGAAGGGCTCTCAAAAGTACGTGGTTGACCAGCGCCTGTACCAGCGTGGGCGCTGGCTGAGCTAGCCTGGGACCCATGGATTTCCGGCGGAGAGTTCTCCGCTCCGTGTTCGTCGTGGGACTGGTCATGCCGGCTCCCGCCTGGGCTACCCCCGCCACGACTCGTGTGGTGTGGGACGGCGCAGACCAGTGCATGAACGCCGCCGAGCTCCGCGCCGGTGTGGAGCGCCGGCTGGGGCGCGCAGTGTTCACCGGAGATGCTGATTTGGTTCTCCGCGGAAACATTCGATTCCGGGACGGGCAGGCCCATGCGGAGCTCGAGCTGCGGACCGCGGACAGCGCTTCGGGTCGCCGCGGCACGCTCGTGGGGAGCCGGGATCTCGATATGGCGGGTGACGATTGTCACGTGCTGGACGACTCACTGCTCCTGGTGACGTCGATCATGATCGACGTGCCGCGTGAGGAGTTGCCCCCTCCCCCCCCGCCCGAGGCGCCGCCTCCGAAGCTTGAGAGAGTCCAAGCCGTTCCGCCCCTGGGCACGCCCATTCGTGTGCCCAGGCGCCGGACCCCAGCGCCGGCGCCCTGGAGCTACGCGCTGTTCGTGGATGCGACGAGCACCGCGGGAGCGTTGCCTCTCGGGAGCCTGGGTGCGGACCTGGGTCTCCGGGTCGAGCCCAGCGGTTTCTGGCCCATCGAGCTGAGCGCGGCGTATGACCACGGGGTTCGGTCGGCGCAAGGCGGACGCTTGCAGCTGGACTCGCTCAGCTGGGGGCTCGCGCTGTGCCCCGTGGATTTCGGCCTGGAGCTGTGCGTGGGCCAGCACGTGGGTGCCGTCTGGGCGAAGGGGGACCAGCTGGAGAACAACCGCGTTCGCAGAAGGATCCGTGGGGAAATAAATCTGGGGCTGCGCTGGGCGCCGAGCATCGGTGCGCATCAGCTGGTGCTCGGGCTGGATGCGATCGTGCCCCTGGTGCAGGATCGCTACTTCTATGAGCGTGGGGGCGCTGACGTGGAGCTGTTCCAGGTCGCGCCAATCGGGGGCAAGCTCTCGATTGGATTTCGCCTAGGCTTGTAGTGCTATGCCCTCGTTTTGGGCCGCTGGCGGAGCCCCTGGGCCCGTACCCCGGTTCACGTAGGCAAATGTCGGCGGTGCTAGTAAGCTCGCTTTTGGGGCAGGCGTGTTCACGCTGACCCCATCATAATCAATCGCGTCCCCGTCCACAGAGTGGGTGGCGGTGACGTGGACATTCCTGTCTAACTGAGGCAGGCAAACCTTCGAAGAGGTTTTGAGTCCAAGTCCTTGAGGAAAAAGCGCCATCGTGGCGCGTGCGACGATCCTCGTGGACCCAAGTTGACCCCCCGGTGGGGGCTGTTTGGTGAATCCGCCGATGAGTGAGCTACCCGATTTCCGGCGGATTTTCGATGAACACGCAGCCTTTGTCTGGCGCAGTTTGCGGTACCTCGGGGTTGCGGAGCGCGACGTCGAAGACCATGTGCAAGAGGTCTTTGTCGCAGTTCATCGGCGCCTTGGAGAGTTCGAGTGGCGCTCGAGCCTTCGCACCTGGATATACGCCTTCTGTCTGCGAGTGGCCTCGGACTATCGACGGCGGGCTCACGTACGTCGTGAGCGCTTCCCTTCGGAGTTTCCCGAGCCCCAGCTCAATCCGAATCAGGAGCGGCAAGTCGAGCAGCGGGAGATGCGGGACCGCCTCATCGTGGCCCTCGAACAGCTCGACGATGCCAAGCGTGAAGTCTTCGTCCTCTACGAGATCGAGGAGCTGGAGATGAAGGACGTGGTGGCTCTGGTTGGTTGCCCGCTGCAGACCGGCTACTCGCGTCTGCGCGCCGCACGGAAATTACTGGAGGAATCGCTCCACTCGGCGCCCCAGGGCGCGGAGGTGGTGCGCGGCTCCTGAGAGCACGCGGAAGGAGGGCGCATGAGCGAGCCGCGGCTAGGCCCAGGCAGCGAGCTGGGGCGAATGGTCGGCAGCGCGAGAGCCGACGCGCCCTCCGCAGAGGCAATGGCAAGGATGGCTTCGCGGTTGCCGAACGGGCCTCCCCCAGGGGGTGCCCCGACACCTCCCGCGAGCGGTGCAGGGCTCAGCGCCGCGGCCAAGCTGGCCATTGCCGTAGGGATCAGCCTCGGGCTTGGCGCCGGAGGCTACGTCCTGTTTGGGGGTGAGGAAGCTCCATCCGCCACTCCGCGGCTGGAGGAGGCACCGCGACAGGTGGCCCCGCCACCGGAAAAGCCAACGCACGTCGCCCCCAGCGCGCCCGCTCCCTCCCCTGATGTAGAGAAGCCAGCGGTCGAAGTCGAAGCACCCGCGCAAAAAGCGACCAAGCCTGTGTTGCCCAGCGAAGCGTCCATTCTGGAGCGAGCGCGCCGAAACCTGAGCAAGGATCCGGCGGCCGCACTGGCAGCGACCCAGGAGCACAAGCGGCTCTACCCGCGCGGCGTCCTCGCCCAGGAGCGCGAAGTGATTGCGATCGAGGCCCTCAAGCGGCTCAAGCGTGAGGCTGAGGCAAAGAGCCGCGCCGAGACGTTCGAAACGGAGCATCCGGAGTCGGCGCACCAGCGCAAGGTCGAGTCGATTCTCGAGAAGTGATAACTCCCGACGGCGGACTCCACTCAAGTCCTCGTGTTGCGACATCACACCCTTCGGGCGGGACGACGTTGGCTGGCGCTGGGCACTGTTGTAGGTGTTGGTGCGCTCGTGGCTGCTTGCGGCGATGACGTTGAAGTCGGGGACATGGGGGACGGCGGCGCTGGTACGAGCAGCGGCGCAAGCGGCGGCGTGGGCAACGGCGGTTCCGCAGGGAGTGGTGCGAGCGCCGGGAGCGGGACGGGCGGCAGCATCATCGCCACTGGCGGCAGCTCTGCGGGAGGCGCCAATGGCGGCTCCGCGGGCAGTGGAGCCGCGGGCAGCGGCGGTACCGGCGCGTGTGTACCAACGATGTGCCAGAATCATCTGTATGCGTGCGGAAACTGCGATGACGACGACAATGACGGGTTGATCGACTCCCAGGATCCGGACTGCCTCGGCCCCTGCGACAACACCGAGGACTCCTACGACTCAGGCATCTCCGGCGGCAATGAAGCGCCGTGCAAGATGGACTGCTACTTCGATCAGGACACGGGCAACAACGACGGCTGCTACTGGTCGCATGCGTGTGACAAGCTCTCCAAGGCGCCGGACTACTATCCGAGCGGTGACAGCGCGTGCGTCTACGACGCGAACGCGAACATCCCAGGCACGTCGAAGGGGTGTGATGACCTGTCCCAGGCTCAGGATGGGATGTGCGAGAGCTACTGCGGTCCGCTGACGCCCAACGGATGCGATTGCTTCGGCTGCTGCGAGCTGCCCGCGGGGAGCGGCAAGCACGTCTACCTCGGTTCGGAGGTGAACAAGTCGCCCAGCTGCACCCGCGACGACGTCGACGATCCGACCAAGTGCCACCCGTGTACTCCGGTGCCGTCTTGTTACAACGACTGTGGAGAGTGCGAGCTGTGCATTGGCAAGGACACGCTGCCGGAGAGCTGCAATCCGCCGGGCAGCGGCGGAGCTGGCGGGACCGGATCCGGAGGTTCCGCGGGGCAAGGAACTGGCGGTAGCGGCGGCAGCTCTCAGTGCGCCGCGGGGGTACAGCCCTGTGGCCTGTCAGGTCAGGCGCCGTGTCCCTCGGCTTACTACTGTGTGACGGGGTGTTGCATCGAAGCTCCCCGCTGAGCCAACGGTGCGGCTCCGCGCACGGCGGATGAGCAACATTTCTTCGTGAGGTAAAGGTGCTGGCTGCGGCCGGCGCGATGGCTCGCGCGCGCGTTTCGGCACGCGAGCAGGAGGAAGGTCGATGCGTTACTCTCGAATCAGCTGGCTCTGCTTGGGTCTGGTGTTGGCGGCTTGCGGCAGCGACGACGAGCCGAAGGAGGAACCCAAGGGCTGCGATGTGGTCGCGCAGACGGGCTGCGAGGACGAGCAGGTGTGCGAAGAGACGCTGGGCGGGGAGCCCGCCTGCTACGCACCCATCTCGGTCACCGGGCGCGTCTTCGACACCGCGGATGATGGCGCCATCGAGGCGGCTCGAGTCGTCGCTCGGGATGCCAACGGCGCTTCTGTCTCGAGCGTGGCCATCAGCGACGAGGAGGGCCACTACTCGCTGCGCGTACCCGTACAGCGCAAGGAGGACGGCACACCGGTGGCCACGTCATACACCCTGCGCGCGGACGCTTCGGGGTACCTCTCGTTTCCCAAGGCGCCTCGGGTCGCCTTGCCCGTCGATGTCAGTGGGGCCGACGAGAACGGCGAGGTCGCGAACGCCGCCACGGACATCGGCTTGATCGCCTTGGCCAGCACCGCCGGGCTGGGCGCGGTGAGCGGCACGGTGCTTGCGGACAATCCAGGCGGTACCCTGGTGGTTGCTGGCGGCGCCACGGGCGTCGCGGACTCCGATGGCGCGTACACGGTCTTCAACGTGCCAGCAGGTACGCTGGATGTTCACGGTTACGCGGCGGGCCTCGAGCTCACACCGAGGAGCGCTGACGTCAAGGCGGGCGAGACGACCGAGGGCGTGGATCTGGAGTCAGCCGGTGAAGCGACCGCTGTGGTGAGCGGGAGCATCCAGATCGTGAACGGTGGTGGGGCTTCGCTGACTTCGGTGATCCTTGTCCCCGAGGAAACGTTTGACGAGACGGCGCTGCGTGGAGAGACCCCGCGTGGCTTGCGGGCTGCGGACGTGAGCGGCGCCTGGTCGATCAGCGGGGTCCCCAAGGGGCGCTATGTCGTGCTCGCTGCGTTCGAGAACGACGGCTTGGTGCGCGATCCCGATACGTCGATTGGTGGCACGGATCTCGTGCGCATCGACGTTGACGGAAACGATCTGAGCATCAGCGAGGGTTTCAAGGTGACCGGTGCGCTCGCCGTGTTCTCTCCGGGGGCGGAAGGGCCCGAGGCCGTGACTGGTAATCCCGCGTTCGAGTGGGAGGACGACTCCAGCGAAGACTCGTATCGAGTGTCGCTGTTTGACGCGCTGGGCACGAACGTCTGGGAGGTGGAAGGCGCATTCGACCCCGGTGGAAGCAAGCCCGCCACGGTGACCTACGATGGCCCGGCGCTCACTCCTGGCATGTACTATCAGTTCCGTGCCATCTCCTTGAAATCGGGCGTGCCGATCTCAAGGGAGTATTCTACGCGGAATGAATCGCTTCCCCGTCCGACGCGCGCTGGCTAGCGGTGTTTGCGTTGGTGTGCTCCTGGTCACCAGCTCTGTGTTCGCGCAGATCAAACGCCCCGGGAGTCACATCGACTATACCTTCGAGGCCGAGCCGCACCTGTTGCTCGGGCCCATCGCACCCTTCGACCGAGACGATGACATCGGGTTTGGCTTTCGAGGCACGCTGGAGCTGGTCGACAACGGCTTCATCAAGACCATCAACAACACCGTGGGGCTTGGGTTCGGCATCGACCACCAGAAGAACACCGATCGTATCCCGGTGGTGATGCAGTGGAACTTCTGGCTGCATCGCAGCTTCTCCGTGTTTGGGGAGCCAGGGGCTGCGATCCGGCTGCGCCACAAGAAGGGTGACTCCTTCGACCCATTCATCTTCTACGCGGGTGGCCGCTGGCATTTCACGGACTGGGGCGCGCTGACCTTCCGTATCGGTCACCCCGTCGCGAGCCTCGGTGTGTCGTTCTTCCTCTGAACGGTCGTGTTGCCCTGAGGAAATAAGACGTTCGCGACACTGGGTGATGCCAAACTCTGCAGACGGGGGATTCTCGGTGGATTAACGCCGCGTCTCACCCCCAAACCCTGGCCGAGGTCCTGATGGTGCCTGGGCCCCGCGTGCGAGATGTTCACAGGCGGACGGAAAAGTCCGAGTGAACTCATAAACGCAACCGAACGCCTCCACGAATGCCTCTGGTTGCCTGGCTCTGGCGCGCGCGCTCCAAACGTGTGGGCGGAGGGAGTCGTGTGGCTGCGGTCGGAACAATTCCGGCTTCCTTGGAGGAGACATGCGGCATTCGGTTGCTGGGGTTGCCCTGGCGTTTTCACTTGGTTTGGTGGCGTGCGGCAGCGGCGACGGCAGCTCTGGATCAGGTCAGGACAAGGACGCTGGCGCTGACGCCACGGGGGGCACGAGCCAGGGCGGCTCGGCGGGGAGTGCCCAGGGCGGCTCGGCGGGATCCAACCAGGGTGGGGCGAGCGGTGGCGGCCAGGGCGGAGCCTCCGGTAACGCTGGAAATGGCGGTGTCGGCGGCAGCAGCTTCGGCGGCAGCAGCGGCTCCTCCTCAGGGGGTAGCGCCAGCGGCGGCACTTCCGCTGGCGGCACTTCCGCTGGCGGCACTTCCGCTGGCGGCGCGAGCAGCGGCGGCGTGAACAGCGGCGGTACGAGCAGCGGTGGGGCTTCTGCGGGCGGGACTTCTAGCGGCGGATCGTCGTCGGCTGGAAGCTCTGCAGGGGGTTCAGCCGGCTCGATGGGCGGTACTTCCACGGGCGGTACGTCTGCGGGCGGGAGCTCGAGCGGGGGTACGTCTGCGGGCGGGACGAGCGCTGGGGGAAGCGGGGTGGGTGGCTTCGCCAGTGGCGGCTCAAGCGCCGGCGGGAGGAGGGATGAAGCTCCCGACCGCCTCGACGCCGCTGCGCGCGATCGTCCCGGCCTGGGACGGCGCCCCCCAGGGCCCGGAGGCCGGGCCGCGCTACGTGCTGCGCCGGGAGTACTTCGGCTGCCTGGTCTACGACCGGGAGAGCCTGGAGTACGTCCCCTACGACGACGAGGCCACGGCGCTGCTCCTCGCGCGCGCCGGCGAGGCCCGGCCGGCGCGCGAGGACGAAGCGGCGTTTCTGGCCGCGATGCAGTCCGAGGGCGTCCTCGACGCGGGCGGCCGACTCGTGGCGCGCGTCGTCGCCGACCGCTCGGCGCCCGACCGGCTCTCGGCCCCGCTGACCGTCTACCTGGGCGCGCTCCAGGGCTGCAACCTGGCCTGCACCCACTGCCAGTCCGACTCGGGCCCGGGGCCGCTGGGCCTCTTGCCGATCGCGATCGTGCGGCGCCTGTTCGCCGAGCTCTTCGACCTGGGCTGCGGGCTGGTCCACCTGACCGGGGGCGAGCCGCTGATGCACCCGGCCTTGCTGGAGGCGGCCGACGAGGCGTTCCGGTGGGG
>JAUILJ010001058.1 GCA_030433055.1 Polyangia bacterium | reverse complement strand
ATTCCGCTCATTCGCTCGTGTGAAGTCGCCGCAAGCTGTGCGCTGTCACCCGCCTCCGTTCGCAACTCTTGCCGCGACTGCACCCCAGCTCCGCTGGGGGGTTTGGAGCCTCGCTGAGGTGATGAAATGTAGGCAAGCGGTCGACTCAACCGCTCGCTTGGACGGGTGTTTGGCGACTTAGTCTGCAGGGGCACGCTAGACTAGGGCTGTGAAGGCGTTGAAGTTTGGGGTGCTGGCCGCGCTGGTCGTGCCGAGTCATTGCTCGGTGCGTCTGTTCTGACGAGAGCGGCGGTATCGGTGGTGTGACTCTGATCCACGTAGGAGCGTCACTCTCTGGTGAGCCCGAGGGTGGGGTTGCCGATAGCTACCCAACGTGGACCCCTGACTCCACTCGGTTGGCGTTTGCGCACGGAACCGGATCGCGCAGTGATGCGCCGGACGGAAAAGTCTCGGCGCTGTACATGGTCAACGCCGATGGGACCGGTACGCCTCGACAAGGCCTGCGGTTCGGGCACGGATAACTTCCAACCGAACTTCTCTCCCTTCGACGAGGGCGGGTACTTCTGGGTCGTGTTCCTCTCTCGGCGTGATTACGGAAACGCTACCGCCGGTACGCGTGGCACCCAGCGCCAGCAACTCTGGGTGGCCGCCATCAACAAGGACGGGACCGCGGACCCCAGTCAGGTGCCGTACTGGTTGCCGGGTCAGGACTCGCAACACAAGAACATCGCGGCTTTCTATGCCCCGCGCGCGTGCCGTGAGGACGGGGATTCGTGCACGGTGAACAGCGAATGCTGTGGTGGGGATTGCCGCCCAGATATGAGCGGTAATCTGGTCTGCGCTCCGCCTCCTCCGGAGAAGTGTCGCAAGCTCAACGAGACGTGTTCGACGTCTGCCGACTGTTGTGACGAGCGCGAGTGTGTGAACAACGTCTGCGTGGACCAGATCCCGAAGTAGTCCGCGCGCACAGTCACGCTGCGCGTCTCCACGGCTGACTAATTTTGGTCACTCGTCGGTGTCAAAACGCGCGTCCTCGGACGGCGGTTCGACGCTGCGTCGGCGTGTGGAGTTTCGCTGCCCCGAGGCAAACGCGAATCAAACGGCGGGCAAGACTCCGGAGTCCATGGAAGGCGGCCACGTCGGCGCTCGTATCCTAAGGACACTGGAGCGAGCGCAAGCTAGAGTGGAGTTGCTCCTTTCCTCGTTCGCGCTAATCCACGCTGCCCGAAGCGAGTCCCTCGGGCGGCTCGGCACCAGCGGTTCCCTCGCCAGCTTGTGATACATCTGGGGCTGCTGGGCCCTGGCACCCCAGCGGCTCGCCTGGTGTGAAACGAACAAAAACTCGCGTCCCCAATGGCCACGCCATCGCTTTCGGCATAAGAGCGCTCTGTGGGAAGTCGAACTTCCCACTTACATAGGTCTCTCCCATGCGAACTTCCACTGTCCTGCTGTTCTCGTGTCTGCTCTGTGCCTCCTCGCCCGCGGTGATCGCGGCTCCATCTCAGGACGCTGCCGTCGCGATGTCGCTCTACAAGGAGGGGCGCGCGCTGGCAGACAAGAAGCGCTTTGCCGAGGCGCTCCCCAAGTTTCAGGCCAGCCAGCGCCTGAACCCAACGCTCAAGGCGCACTACGAGATCGCGAACTGTTTCGAGCAGCTCGGACGTACCGCCAGCGCTTGGTCCCACTTCCTGCTGCTGGCTGATGAGAGCCGGGTCGCGGGACAGTCGGAGCGAGCGAAGTTCTCCAAAGAGCAGGCAGACCGGCTGGAGCCGAAGCTCGTGAGGCTCACGATTCGCGTGACGAAAGCCGTCCCGGACATGCAGGTGATGCGCGGGGATACCGCCGTTTCCGCCGCGGAGCTCGGTACTGGCGTCCCGGTCGACCCGGGTACGATCCGGATTTCCGCTGGTGCGCCCGGCTACAAGAATTTCTCCAAGGAAATCGAGGTGGGTGGAGACGACCTCAGGCCGGAGGTCGTGATCCCGGCGCTCGAGCCTCTACCGCGGGCCGCTGAGCCTGCCTCACCCCCCCCTTCAACCGATCTGACCTCGGATGCTGAGCCAGCCCCTGCGGCGCCGCGTGATTCGGGTAGTTCGTGGGGCACTCAGCGCGTGCTCGGAGCCGGACTGTTTGGCGCCGGGCTGGTGTCTGCGGTGGTCGGCGGGTAC
>JAUILJ010001057.1 GCA_030433055.1 Polyangia bacterium | reverse complement strand
AGTTTCAAGGCTACCTCGATGCGTTAGCGCGGCAAATCGCGCTCTTCGCTCCGCACCTGACTCCGCTGGGCTTCGGCACGCTGCACATCGGGGGAGGGACGCCGACGCTGCTCAACGAACACCAGCTCGAGCGGCTCTTCCGCGACCTCCATGCGTTTCGCCTGGTAGAAGGCGCACCAATCGGTGTCGAGGCGCACCCCGGCAGCACGACTGAAGCCAAGCTGCGTGTGCTGCGCGACTTCGGCGTCTCGCGCATCAGCTTCGGGGTGGAGTCTCTCACGGATTCCGTTCTGCAAGCCGTCAATCGCGGCGATCAGACAACACCCAAGCTACGCCGAGCCGTGGAAGCCACGCGGAAGCTCGGGATGAGCGTCAACATCGACCTCCTCGCCGGGCTCCCCGCCGAGAGCCAGCAGAGCTGGGAGAGCACGCTTCGCGATACGCTGGAGTTCGAGCCAGACTCGCTGAGCGTAAATCGTTACCTCGCGGAAAATTCCGAGCTGGCCAAGTACGGCTTCGGCGCTGATCGACGAGAGACGGAGCGGGTCAATGAGATGCTGCGTTTCGCGGACGACTACATTCGCAGCCACGCGCCGCCCCGCTGGCCCGAGGAGGCGCTCATTCGACCTGGTTTTGGCACGCAGTACGTCTGGGACCGCTCGGATGGCGCTCGCCGCTATTTTCAGGACGACATGATAGGCCCGGTCTCCACCCTGGCGCTCGGCGCGGGCGCGTTGGGTCACGTGTTCGCGCGCAGCTTCGCCATCCCCACCGGGAGCCCAGAGGAGTTCACTCGCCACGTCTTGGACGAGGGCGCGCCACGCATGCTCCACGCCTCGATCGATGAGCGCTTCGAGGCGGCGTTCTTCGCGGCCGAACATGCGTGGAAAGGCCAGTTGAACGCTCGCGCGTACGCCAAGATATTCAGGCAACCGCTCTCCCGACTGTTCAAGCGCGAGATGCACTTCTTGGTGAACCAAGGACTGTTGGAGCTGCGAGGCGAAGCTCTCGCCAAGCCCACCACGCAAGGCTTCGAGTTCCTGCACTTGCTGGCGTTCTTGCAGGGCGACGTATCGAAGCTCGAGGCCCAGGCCCGGCGCCTCGAGAGGCCTCACAGACCGCCGGTACGGACCGAAGCTCACGGAGTGTCGGAGCTAGAGAGCCTGTTGGAAGAACGCTCGGGTGAGTCCATCGAACACGTCGTCGTCGACCTTGGGGAAGGCGTGGACGCCGACACGGCAACGCGACTCGCGGAGTTGGCCAAGCGCCGCAAGGTTCGCCTCGAGATCGTGTCGGAGGACCACCAGGCGGCGTCGCAGTACCGCATGCTGGAAACGGAGCTGCCTCCCTCCATGCTCTGGGTACGGCTCTCGATTCGGGCCAGCCGCGCCAGTCGTGGCATCCCCTCGCGGGGCGGTGAACTTCTCAGCCCATGACTCCGACACTAGAGTTCGCGCCCGATCCGGATCTCACTAGCGTGTTCGAGCTGGTTCACGGCAGCGGCCGGATGTATCTGCGCGCCACGGCGGATCCAACGTGCGCGCGGCGAGCGTTATGTCACGATGCTGGCTACGCTTGGGTTGACTCTGGGAGCAGCGACCCTGAGAGCATTCAGATCCTCGAGGAACTGAGACAGCGCTGGAAGAGCTCGGCTTCGTCTCTGACCACATCGACGCTGCTAGGCTTCCTGACCGAAGCGTTGAGCCGCCGGGTGAGCGTCGCGCTGGATCACTATGAGCTGGAAGGCTTCCGCCCCCTGCCTCCCCCGTGGTGGGTGAGACAGGCGGCCCCAGAGCTCCCTCACCCCCTCCCCTTCAATCCCGAACAAGTCGCGTTGGGCGCCGGCCTACGGCACCTCATCAAGCTGGAAACGCCCGACGCCAAGAGCTGCAAAGCAGCCCAAGCAACCGTTTCTGTGTTGGGTTATGCAACATCCCAGGTCGGCAACACCGTGTTGATCGCACGGGAGAGTGAGTCCCTGCAGCGTGGAGTCGCGCTGGAGACGGCGCTCGCCCAGCGTCACGCGAAGGAAAGCGCGCAGGAAATGGGTGAGCTCCTCGGCTATCCAGCGTGCTGCGTGGCGAAGTTCTGTAGTGCTCACCGCCGCGACGACGCATCGCTCCTGGCCAAAGCAACCCGGATCGAGCCGTTCCCCGTCGAGGCTCACGTA
>JAUILJ010000162.1 GCA_030433055.1 Polyangia bacterium | reverse complement strand
AGGCCGTGGAGCAGACCAAACGCGAAGACCAACGCCAGCCCGGAGTGACGCTTTGCACCGCGCAGCGTCTCGACGCCGACCCAGACGATTGACAGGGCGATCAGCGGCTCTACGACGCGCGGCGAGACGCTCACGAGCTCGAGCGCGCTGAGCGCAAGGCTGAGGCTGTGAGCGGCGGTGAAGGTGGTCACGCACTTGGCAAGCTCCTTGAGGCTCGCTGCGCCCAGCACCAACGCGAACACGAACAGCAGGTGATCGTAGCCACCCAGGATGTGCAGCCAGCCGTCCCAGACGAAGCTTCTGAAGTCGAGCCCCGCAGCCAGTACGGGCGCTCCGCCCTCCGAAGCTGCGGTGGTCGAAGGCGGCGTCGCAGCGCTACGGGGTGAGGAGGACTTGAGGCTGCGCGCTGCTGCGGTGGGCGGCGGGGTTGCCATGTGAAACATCCGGGGACCACGCTCCGCCGACGGGAGTGTTGCGAGCTCGAAGGCTACTGGGGCGTCGTGCCCGAGGAGGCTGCGTTGAAACCGTCCCGAGTGATGTACGCCTCCCATGATCGGATGCGGCGTCGCCTCGTCGGCGAACAACCGGGACTTCAGGATCATGCGCGGGGCTCCCGCAGCGCAGCGGTACGTCGTGCGCAGGTAGAGTCGGTTCTTGGCTCGACTGAAGCGCTGGCTGACGCCGCGCTCCCGGCTGCAGCGCGCCCTGTCGGCGCTCAAGTCGAAGTGGGTGTCGACGTAGCCCAACAGTTGGCGCTGATAGTCGCCCAACCCTTCGACCGTGGGCGCTGACTCGAGCCCAAGCTGACGCTGCACCAGTTCCGCCACGCTGGTGCCGTCGAGGTCCAGCTCCACGCGCGTGCGGCCGTCAGCCACGTAGACGTCTACGCGACTGAGCGCGCTCGGGTGCGCGCTCGCCGTGGGGCTCATGCAGGCGGCCCAGACTAGGCACGCGAGCGCCCACAGGCGCGCCGCCACTCGGCCACGAACAGGCATGGACCCGAACCTAGCGCTCGCCAGGCTCGGGCCGTGATCACCACCGACCAACTCCGTGGCGGTTTTTTGCGGGCCAGCGCGTTGCCGCGAATGCAGCTGCTCGGCCTCGGGGTTGGCGTGCGTGTCTCGACGCCTACGCCGCGTACTGCCGCGGCGTCACTTTGGCGGCGGTTCGGTCACAGGGACCGAAGCGTCGGTGACGTCGAAGGTGATGTTGTCGATCAACACGGTGGAGTTGAGGACGTGGTCACCTGCATCCCAGACGATGAACATCAAGGTGATGTCCTGTCCTGGCGGTACCGGAGCGATCGTCTGCAACCAGCCCGTGGAGGCGCCGGGCTCGTAGCCAGTCTGCTGGAGCAGGCTCGTGCCCTGGGGGCAGTCGAACGTCTTGCCGCCCGCGGTCGTTGGTTCGCACACCTCGAGGTAGCCGTTGTTGACGCTCACCGGGTTGCCCTGGTTGTCGAAGCTCACGTTGCCCGAGATCGCGCCTTCGGGAGCCGGGTCCAGCAGCGCCACGAAGAAGTCGTTGTACTGGGAACAGATGAAGTCCGGGTACTCGTAGGTGTAGAACATGAAGTCGAAGCGAATCGCGTTCGCGTTCGTGGGCACGCGGAGCCGCAGCCGGAGCGCCGCGGGGTCGTTCGCCTTGGTCGACGGATTGGGCGCTTGGGGGCAGGATGGCGATGCCACGGGGAAGCCGCCGGGAGTGCCCGACTGCGTGCCCATATCCGTGCCGAAGATGTCGAAACCACCCGACGGATCCTTGAAGCCCGGCTGCGTGGCGTCGCGGGCCGTGCCCGAAGACAACGCGAGGAGGTTCGCACCGTTGCGTGGCGTTGCTGTGCCGAACTTCGGGAGCAGGCCGTGGCTCAGCGGGTTCATCCCGGGGCTCTGATCGGCCTTGAGGTACTCGACGCCCAACACGCCCCAGGAGTCGCCTCCCTGCGCCCGGCACAGGTCCACCGCGGTCAGCGCGTCGCCCCCGTAGTCCGAGGCGATGTTCAGCGGACCGGAGTCGCAGCCCAGGGGCTCGTTGTCCTTGGTGCCGTCGCAGTCGTCGTCCACGTTGTTGCCGGGATAGTCGAAGGCCCCCGGATTCATTTCCGCAGTGCAATCATTGCAGTCGCCTTGGGCCGTACTCCAGCCGTCCCCGTCGCTGTCTGCGTTCACGTCAGTCGGGTTGCACGGCGGCTCGCCCTGAATGACTCCCCCGCTGCCCCCGCTGTCGTTGCCGCCGCCGCCGTTGTTTCCGATGCCCAGCGTCCCGCCCGTGCTGTTGCCGGAACCCCCGTTGGCGCCGGAGCCGCCACCGTTCGCTCCGCTTCCGCCGGAGACACCTGAACCGCCGGCTGCGTCGGAACAGCCTGCGGCCAGCGCCAGGGCCAGAGGAAACACCAAACCTAGAGAGAAAGCAGGATATCGCATGCCAAACCTCGGAGATGGCCGGTGCGGGCGCGCCGGCGGGGGAGGGTGCACAAGCTAGCTCGCCAGTGCCAGCCGTGCGATTGGAACCGACCTATCGCTACACCGCCTCCGACACCGCGCGAATTTTCTCATCGGCCGCGAGTCGATCTGCGCCTTCGCCCGGGCAGGCGCTACTTCAAGCTTAAAATAGTTGAGGGGCGCTGGATCCCACTGGAATCTGGTCCGCGTGCGAAACGCGTTGGATACATGGCGCGACGAGTACAGCGGCGTCCGTCGCAGGCGGTTCGTGCGACGCACGCGGTGACCCGCCAGAGGTGACGCAGCACAAACGCAACAGGCCACGGGGCGTGCCCCGTGGCCTGTGTGCTGTCTGCCCCGCGTTTCCGTGGGGCGACACTTGGGATCAGGCGCGTGCGCCCTTGCGGCCAGCCTTCTTCGCCGGCTTTGACTTCGGAGTCGCCTTGGTGGTCTTCGGCGCAGCCTTCTTGCTCGCCCCGTTGGCCTTGGCGGCGGCCTTCTTGGCGGGTGCGGCGACCTTCGCGGCCTTGCTGCTGAGCAGCTGACGCAGCTCCTTGGCGCGGTTCGTCTTCTCCCAGCTGAACTCCTTGCGGCCGAAGTGGCCGTAGGCAGCGGTGGCGCTGTAGATCGGCTTCAGCAGATCGAGCTGAGTGATGATTCCGCGAGGAGTCATGTCAAAGTTCTCGCGAACGTAGGCTTCGATCGTCTCCTCCGGGATCTTCGCGGTGCCGAAGGTGTCAACCCGCACGCTGACGGGCTGGGCCACGCCGATGGCGTAGGCAACCTGCACCTCGGCGCGAGTGGCGAGGCCAGCGGCGACGATGTTCTTGGCGACGCAGCGCGCCGCGTATGCGGCGGAGCGGTCCACCTTCGACGGATCCTTCCCGCTGAACGCACCACCGCCGTGCCGGCCGACGCCGCCGTAGGTGTCGACGATGATCTTGCGGCCCGTGAGCCCGGCGTCACCGTGGGGTCCGCCGATGACGAAGCGACCGGTGGGGTTGATGAAGTACTTGGTGCGGCTGTCCAGCATGTTCTTGGGCAGCGCCTTCTTCACGCACAGGTCCATCACTGCATCGCGCAGGGTGTCGTACTTGACCTCCTCCGAATGCTGCGTGGAAACAACGACTGCGTCGATGCGCTTCGGCTTGCCGTCGACGTACTCGACGGTGACCTGGCTCTTGCTGTCGGGGCGCAGGAAGTCGACCTTGTTGCTCTTGCGAACCGCCGCCAGGCGCTTGGTCAGCGCGTGGGAGTACATGATGGGGGCGGGCATCAGCTCGGGAGTTTCATCGCACGCGAAGCCGAACATCAGGCCCTGATCGCCCGCGCCCTGCTCGGTGAACATGCCCTCGCCCTCGGTCACACCCTGAGAGATGTCGGGGGACTGCGGCTCGATCGCGACCAGCACACCACAGGTGGCGTAGTCGAAGCCCATCTCGCTCGAGCTGTAGCCGATCTCCTTGATCGTGTTGCGGGCTACCTCTGCGAAGTTGATGGTCGCTTCGGTGGTGATCTCGCCGCCGAGCACCACGAACCCGGTCTTGATGAAGGTCTCGCAGGCGACGCGGCTCTTCGGGTCTTGGCGGAGCGCTTCGTCGAGCACTCCGTCGCTGACGGCGTCGCAGATTTTGTCGGGATGACCTTCGGAGACGGATTCAGAGGTAAACAGGTAACTGGACATAGGGTTCCTCAATCTTGGAGTCGGATCTCGACTTCGACTGCTCCGCTCGCGCCCAAGGTTTGCTGGCGGTGCGGAGCCGAAGCCCGCTCATCGTGGAGTCGATGAGGCTAGAGCTTGAGAGCCCGACTCATGTCAGGCGCTGCGTTGGTGGGCGGGGACCCTAGCAGCGAGTCGGCGGCTTGTGAACCGGAGCGAGGGCCCACGCAAGCTCTGCCCCCACTCATACTCAATTATTCGCGCAAGTCACGTCGCGGTTGGAAACCGCTTCGGAGTATCCGCACCCTTTGCAGCAGTCGCGCAGCAGTCGCGGGTTTGTTTTCGCCGCGCCTCACCCCAAGCCAAGGAGGCAAAAAAGCCTGAAAATCAGCGGTTCGGCGCCAGCAGCCCGTCCAGCGTGCGCACGAGCTCTGCTGCGTCTGCAGGCTTGGTGATGTACGCGCTCGCGCCTGCGTCGAAGCCACGCAACGTATCCAATCGAGCGTCTTTGCTCGTGACCATCACGATCGGCACTTCGGCATATCGCGGATCCGCGCGCAGTCGTCGCGTGAGTTCATAGCCGTCGAGTCCCGGCATCATCACGTCTGTGGAAATCGCGTCGAAGCTCTCGCGTCGTGCGATTTCCAGCGCTTCGGTGCCGTCCGCGGCCGTGACTACCTCGAAGCCTGCGTGCACCAACTCGCGGCGAATGGCTTCTCGAATGGTGTCGCTGTCCTCCGCCACGAGTACCCGGGCGCGTACACCTTGGGGTAGCGCCACGCCGAACTCGGAGTTCGACTGGCCGAGTGGTACGGCGCTGCTGCCGAAGCTGTGAGCGCTGTCTCGGCTCCTCGTTGCCACTTCGGCCAGGTCCACGACCAGCAGGATGCGGTCCCCGACCAGGGTCGCCCCTGCCGCGCAGGGCGTGCCTGCGAGCAACGGACCCAGGCTCTTGATCACGACCTCGTGCCGCCCAAGTACTTGCTGCACCAACAATCCAAAGCGCTCGGTGCCCAGCTCGATGATCACCACGCTGTGCTCTGCGCCGTCGCCGAGGTGACTCTTTTGCGTCGTGCCCAGGGCGAGCACCCGCGCGAGATCGACGACGGGGATCAGCTCGTCAGCGACCCGCAGGCAGGTTCCGCCCCCGACTGACTCCAGCTCGGAGCTAGCGATGGTCTGGGCGCTCGCCACGGCTTCCAGCGGGATCGCCACCAACTCACCTCCGACCCTTGCCGCGAGGATCTGCGTGATGGCGAGGGTCAGGGGCAACCGGAGCTCGAGTAGGGTGCCTCGCCCGGCTTCGGAGTCCAGGTGGATGCTGCCTTTGAGCTTCGAGATCGCGTCTCGCACGACGTCCATCCCCACGCCGCGGCCGGAAACATCGCTAACCTGCGCAGCGGTAGAAAAACCCGCGCGGAAAATTAGCTGGAAGCTCTCGGGATCCGACATCTCGCGCGCTTCGGCGGCGCTCAAGATGCCCTTTTCCATGGCTTTTTGCCGCAATTTAGCCGGATCCATTCCACGGCCATCGTCTTGGATGGTCACCAGGATCTGTCCGCCTCGCTGAGTCGCGCCAAGCACCAGGCGCCCCGCGCGCGGCTTGTTCGCCCGCAGGCGCTCGTCCGGCCCCTCCACCCCGTGATCGACGGCGTTGCGCACCAGATGCAGGAGCGGGTCTTCGAGGCGCTCGACCAGCACCTTGTCGAGCTCCGTCTCCGCGCCCACGAGCTCCACGCTGACTTCCTTGCCGAGCTTGTGTGAGAGCTCGCGCACGGTGCGTTGATACTTCGAGAACAGGCGCGAGATGGGCACCATCCGCAGCTTCATCACGTCGTCTCGCAGCTGGCTCACCGCGAGGCCAAGCACGCTCAAGCTGGAGTCGAGATCACCCTGGGTCTCCCTGAGGACGCGCTCGGTGCGCTGCAGCTCGTCGGTGACACTGCCCTTGCCCGCGGTCCGTTGGTCCAGCGTTTCCGGGAGGTTTTTGATGCGGGACAGCTTCTGACGCAGGCTGGACAGCTCTCGGGCGAGTGTGCCCTGAGAGTCCGCGGCGGCCGTGAGGCGCCCACGAGCGAGGACCACTTCCCCGACGAGGTTGAGCAAGCGGTCGACTTTTTCGAAGTCGATGCGCAGCGTCGCGGAGCCCTGGCTGGACGGACGGCTGACCTGTGGTTTGGGGGTGAGGTCTGGCGCAGCTCCACTGGCGGCTCCCGTGGCTGCTTTGGGTGCCGCGAAGGGTACGACTTCAGGATCCTTCAGGCGCTGCAGCAGCGTGCCCACCTCGACGTCGATGGGCGCCCGCGCCCGCGCTTTGTCGACGATGGCCCGCAGCACATCCAACGTCTCCAGCAGGACATCGATCAGCCCCCGCGAGATGTCGCGCTTTCCGTCGCGTAGCTCACCGATCAGATCCTCCGCGAGGTGGGCGACGCGGTTCATCTTCTTCAACCCGGCGAACGCGCTCGACCCCTTGAGGGTGTGCAAGTCGCGAAACACTTCGCTGACGAGCTCCCGGTCGTTTCCGCGCGATTCTAGCTCGAGCAGACGCTCGGAGAGGCCCTCCAGGCGCTCGTTGCACTCATCCAGGAAGGCGCCGATCATGTCCGGGTCGAGGGTTGGCCGCCAGGCGCTGTCGTCTTCGTCCTCCTGGACTTCGGCGTGAGGCTCGCTGGAGTCCAGTTCGGGGAGGTGAGAGCGAAGGGCCTTCGCGCGGGCCTTGAGCTCCGACTCGTTGACCCGAGCGCCGCTCTCGTCGCCGTGAGCAAGGGCCTCGGCGGCGGTCTCGAGGACCTCCAGCGCACGCTCCAGGTCACCCTCGGGCGCGTCCTGTCCCGACACCGCGGTGGCCAGCGCGAGTTCACGCAGGCCATCCACGCCGAGCAGCGCCGCGTCCACCGCGAAGGGCACGAGGGCTGCGTGGAGCCGAGCTTCCCGATCCCCCGCTTCGGCGCTCAGGGCTTGGCGTGCCGCCTCCAGCCGTGCAGGGGCCAGCGCCAGGAACAAGTCGTACAGCTCCGCCGACCCCAATGACACGGCACGCACCGTAGCACGCTTGGCCGAGCCGCTGGGAAGGCTCCCGCGCGGGGTAGCGGCTCCCGGAGTGCTTTGCCTGGCCTAGGGCTGAGGCTGTTGCTTCGGTGTCTCCCGGGGCTTTTCTTCGGGGCTCTCGTCGGGGCCCGGAGCGAGCGCGCGGGGTGGTGCGCTGCGCTTGAGCGTCACGCGGATCACTTCGTCTCCGCGCTGAAGCGTCAGGTCCACGGGCTGGTCCACCTCGCCGCTCAGCAAGCGATGGATGGTCTCGGCGTCCAGCTGGCGCACGTCGATGCCGTCGATCAACAACAGCTCATCGCCAGGCTGGAGGCCTGCCTCACCAGCGGCGAGGTGCGGTGGCACGTCCCGCAGCGTGACCCGCCCATCGGGTGACTGAGCCAAGACGGCGCCGATGGTGCCCTTGTTCTGGGTGGGGACGCAGGTGAGTTGTGACAGTGCGAGGGCGCAGACCAGGAGCGCCTCACCCCCGAACCCTCGGGCCTGCCCCAGCCCTCTTGAATATTGCCTTGGGGAAAATAAACGGCGGCGCCGTGGGAGCCTGGATCCGCCGTCGGTCGGAGGAGTACGCACGGGCGGCGGCATGAGCTAGGTCCGATAGCCGGCGTTCACATCCACGTAGCCGTGACCGAGGTCGCAGGTCGTGTAGGTGAAGGCGTGTGGTCCGCTGCCGAGGCTCAAGGTGATGCCGTAGCTCTCGGTCTTCATGATCGCGGTCGCGCGCGCTTCCGCGTCGGCGCCCAGGCCCATCCCGTGCTGGCAGATCAACACGTCACCGACGTGAATGCTCGCCTGGTTGGGATCGAAGCGCACGCCCGAGCGACCGGCGGCCGCCAGCAGCCTGCCCCAGTTGGGGTCCTTGCCGGTGAGAGCCGTCTTCACCAGCAGGGACGTGGCCACCGTGTAGGCGGCTCGCCGTGCGTCTTCGCTGGAGCTGAGGCCGCTCACGGTGATGGCCACGGAGTGATCGGCTCCCTCGCCGTCCCGAACCATGAGCCGCGCGAGCTCACCGCACACCTGCTCCATGGCGCGCCGGAGGCTTGCCTGGGTTGCGATGCCGGCGTGCACGCCGGAGGCCAGCGCCAGCACGGTGTCGTTGGTGCTCGTATCACCGTCGACGGTGCAGGCGTTGAACGTCACCTGGCTCGCCCCGAGCAGCGCGCCTCTCAGGTCCGCTGCGTTCACCCGTGCATCTGTCAGCAGGTACGCGAGCATCGTGGCCTGGGGTAGCCCGGTGTCCAGGTCTGGATGAATCATCCCCGCGCCCTTGGCGATGCCGAGCAGCGTAGCTTCCCCAGTGCTTGTTTCCACGGGGCACTGAACCACCTTGGGAAAGCGATCGGTGGTCATGATCGCGCGGGCGAAGTCCGCCGCGTCTGCTCCGAGCGCGGCGACGAGGGCATCGGCGTGGTTCGCGATGCGGTCCGCAGGCAACACCTGACCGATCACCCCGGTCGAGCAAGGCAGCACGAGGTCCGGGGCCACGCCCAGAGCCGCCGCCACGGCTGCGCTGGAGTCGAGGGCCGCCTGCGTGCCTGGCGCTCCGGTGCAGGCGTTGGCGTTGCCGCTGTTGACCACCACCGCGCGTGCGACGCCAGCCTGGACTCGCTGGTGGGCGAGCTCCACTGGCGCGGCGCGGACGATGTTCTGAGTGAACACGCCGGCGGCCGCGGCGTCCGCATCACAGCTGATCAAGGCCAGGTCGAGCCCGCCGCGCTTCTTGATACCGGCGCTGATGCCAGCGAAACGGAATCCGGGGACGGAGTGGGGGGAGAGTGGGTCAGTCAATGCGGCGGCAGCATAGCGGAATCACGCGGATTTGTCGGCTGGCTCGGGCGGGCGATTCCCGGAGCTTTTCGGGTCGGCTTCGAGGATACTCGCCGACGGGGGCCTTGGCTGACCCCTCGTTGCAATCTCAGGAGGGCGGTTGGGTATGGCGCGTTGGGATCTCGTCGGACCTCTGGCGATCGTGTTATTTGGTGCGCTCTTTGCGTGCAAGAACAAGGCTAGCGCGAGTGTCGTCAAGGGCAGCTGCGACATGCGCGGGGGCTCTGGCTCTGGCTCCGCAATCTGCATGGATTTCCACGTGGAACCAAACGCCAAGGTGCGCGCCATCTGCTCGCCCGCGGCCGGCTACACGATGTCGAGCGGGCGGTGCGATCGCACCGGCGCGCTCGGGGGCTGCCACAAGGGAAACCTCACGAGCTGGTACTATCCGTCGTCGGTTCACACCACCGCGGCCCAGGTGCAAGCCTCCTGCAGCGACGAGTTCGTCACTCCCTGACGGCCCGATGAGTCACCATTGCCCCGGGAGCGTTTGATTCCTCAAGGCAATGAAACTGCGCAGAGTGGCCATGCCCTGTGAGGCTAGCGCAGGCGGGTGCGCGTCCCCGGCCCGCTCAGCGCGTGGTACGCGCCCAGCACCAACACGGCTCCGGTGATGGACACGAGGATGCTCCAGAGGTTGAGCCCGGTGACCCCCGGCTCACCCAGGAATCGGAACACCGCCCCACCAAGCACCGCGCCAACGACGCCCAGCAGCAGGTCGACGAGGATCCCTTTTCCGGCACCGGTGACGATCTTGCTGGCGATGAAGCCGGAGATCAAACCCAACACAATCCATGTGATGATCGACATATGCACCTTTCGCCGGGCCCTGGGCCGCGGACGACACTCGCGATGCCACTCGTGTGGCGATTCCTCTCACCTCGCCGAAGCGAGGCGTATCGGACGCTGAGCACCAAGCAGCTTCCGTGCCCGCTGGAGATGGGGCGCTTCCCCGAAGAAATGCGGGTCGGTGCGCGCTCGCCACGATCGAGGCAATCAACCTGACGCATCTCGCCGTCAGTTCGACGCACGGCATCGGCCTCGGAGTCGCGCGGCGCACGGGGTGGGCGGGCCGGAGCCCCAACGGCGAAAGGCGCCCGACGGGCGCCTTTGGAGCGTTTGAGCCACCTTCCAGACTTGAACTGGAGACCTACGGTTTACGAAACCGTTGCTCTACCGACTGAGCTAAGGTGGCAGGGGCGCGGGAGCATACGTGCCTTGGGCAGTCAGTCAAGCCCTCTCGGAACTTCCAGTGTTCGGAGAGCCATGGCCCAGGGCGAACACCGGTGAAATTGGGTGTCGCGGACGCGGGAACAGGCCGTGTCGTGACGCCTTGCGACCCCGGGTCAGCTCAAGTTGCCGCAGATTGACGGACCGCCGAGGCGGCTCCGCCATCCTGGCGGTGTCGCCCGTGTGGCTTACCGGACCTCGGCGCCGCCGCTGTCGCGCTCGCTGTGGGCGGACGCTAGCGAGCCGCCCGTCGGCGCCGCGCGCGGCCCAGGACCAATGCTCCCAGCACGAACAGTCCAATTCCGAGCGGATATTCTTGAGAGCGCGGAGTGGTACGGCAGGCGCAGCCACCGTCGTCGCTGCCGCCGTTAGTGGCGGCGTTGGAGCCCCCTTGGCCGGCCCCAGCGTTGGCGCCGCTGCCGCCGTTGCCAGCAGCGCCGCTGCCTCCGCTAGCTCCGTTGCCACCGCTGCCCCCACTAGCTCCGCTGCCCCCGCCGCCGGAGCCACCGCCCCCGAAACCGCCTGGGCTCGGGTCCCCCATGCTCTCGGCCCCGAACGCGCCGATGTCAGGATCACCTGAGTCGCCCCGCTCGCGAGATAGTCCTTGCCCTGCGAACTCGGTCGTCACGGGATCATATCCCTGAGGTAATGCGCTTCCCGTGTCGACCACTGGTGATCCTGCTGCGGGGCGATAGCCCTCTCCCAGACCCGGGTCGTTGCCTTCGATCAGGTTCTCGACGCCCTCATAGGTCGCCGAGTTGCTGCCCGCGCGGTAACCGCTCTGTATCCAGTTGGCGCCGAGCACCAGGGTTGCGCCCGAAGACTGGTCTGGGTCCAGTAGCTCTAGATCGCCCCCGGTGCTCGAGAACACGTTGTTGTACGCTTCCACACGGGTGTCCGAGTTGATGAAGAAGATCGTCGCCCCATCGGCGCGGTCCGAAGTGACCGTGTTCTGATAGAAGTACATCAGCCGCCGTGGGGGCATGCCGTTGTCCTGACCAAAATGCACGATCTGGCTCTGATTCGTGTCCTGGTGCTTGATCAACACGTTGCCATAAACGTGCACGGGGTCGTTCGTGTGATCCCAGTCGCCGTCCTCGGCCTCGACCAGATCGAGCACCCGGTTCCCGCCCTCGATCCAGTTGAAGCGCACGACGGTACCCTGCGAGCGATCCTTCAGGTTGTTGCCTCCGGCGTTGTCCCGCAGCGGTAGGATCACGTTGTACTGAAAGACGATGCCGTCGGACTCGGTGTAGACGTTGTGCTCGTAGATGCTCCCGACGTTGCCGTTGTCATGGATGAAGCAGCCCTCCACCACGATGTCCGAGGCGTTCACCCAACTGAAGAAGCCGTTCCCCGAGTGGTGAATGTCGAGGTTTCGGAAGGTGAGGTGGCTCCCGTCCGGCGCAAAGACGCTGGCGGCGTTGTCCGGAAAGCCCGCGTCGCTGTTGGCGTTGCGGATCTCGAAATTTTCGATCACGACGTACTCAGCGCCCGGGCCGATGTGAACCAGGCCGCGATTGTG
>JAUILJ010000161.1 GCA_030433055.1 Polyangia bacterium | reverse complement strand
CGCGGCGATGACTCCCGAGGAGCAGCGATGGTGCTTGGACGGCGACCAGCCGTTCTGGGCGGGGCTCACCGACATGGGCCAGGTGTTCTTTCAGCAAGGCTTCGCCCAGGACGAATGCTGGGGTGTGACGTACGATGCCAGCGCCCTGGAGTGCTCCTACGGGTTCAGCAACGTCGAGGTCGTGATCGGCGGCGCGGAGGAGATCAAAACTTTCCGGGTGGAAATTTGGAGTGTGGACGACCAGGGTAAGCCTAGCCAGCGTCTGAAGACTCTCGACGCCCAGATCCAGGGCTCTGATACAGCGATAAACCAGATCGACATCTCCGAGCTGTCGCTGCCGCTGTTTCAGGATCCGGCCTTCGCGGTCGCGATGTGTTTCACCGAGCACTCCGGCCTCCCCGCCATCGCCCGCGACGACGATGGCATCACTTCGGGTAAGAACTGGATCTTCGACGGGGAGTGGAGAGCCGCCGAGTCCCTCGGAGTGCAGGGAGACTGGATTCAGCGGGTCACGCTCAGCCCCAAGTAGATTTTCCAGCCTCCCGTCCCGCGACCCAGAAAGATTTCGGCCGTTCCGCCACTCGCCGCGCGGGTTGAGGGTCGCTCTGGTGCCCGCCCAGGCCTTCGAGTGCGGCTCGTGAATCGGCTTTTTTTGCCTGATTTGCGTCCTCGAGCGCGGTTTCGCGATAGCTTTCCCTGGGTTGGCACCCGCGTGCGGGAGCCGGCGCCCAAACCCCGATGTCCGACTCGAAGAGCCCCGCCGACGCCGCGCTGCCGCAGCGCAAGCGAGCACGCGTGAGTCGTCGAGCTTCCTGGGGTCGCCGCGTCGCTCAGCTGTTCTGCGCGCTGTTCGCTCTCATCGGGCTGCTTCCCGTGGTGCTCGGGATCCTGCTTCGCACCGACGCGGCTCGCACCCGCTTGGCGGCGGAGACTGCGCGCGTGCTGGACGAGCAGCTCGCGGTCAAGGCGACCTACGACGTTCGCGTCGAGTTGCTGCCCTTGCGCCTCAGCCTGGAGAACGTCGTCGTGCCCGCCAACGACGGCGGGTCTCCAGTGCTCACGGCGCGGAGCGTGAGAGTGGCGCCGCGGCTGTTCGCGCTGCTGTCCGGGCGCCTGGACGCGGGCGACATCGAGATCGAAGCGCCTCGCAGCCGCATCGTGATCGAGGACGGCAAGCTCAAGAACCTCGACTACAGGTTGCCAAAGCCGAGCGGAAAAGCGAAGCCGCTCGAGCGCGCGCCGTTCGCCTCGATTGCCATCTCCGATGCGGCGGTCGATCTCCAGATCGGGAGCGACACCCACATCTCGAGTCAGGGAGTCGACATCGACGTTTACGCCGAAGATCACCTGGCCTTCGAGGTCGCCCTGCGCGCTGGAGAGACCCACATCGATCGCGAACGGGAGCGGGAGCTGCGTCACGATCCGAAGGCCTCGGCCACGGAGGAACCCGATAGAGCACAGGTCGATCCTGCGTTCGACGAGGACGTCGTATGCCAGCTGGACCTGCGAGCGCGCTACGATGCCGGGAGCGTGTTGGTGCGGCGCCTTGCGCTGCTCGGCGCGAGCGACGACAGCGAGCGCAAGGGTACCGCGGCTGCGTGTCGCTTGGATGCGCTGACCAAGAATCCGAATCGCGTTGCCCTGCGGCTAAGCAGCGTCCGCGTGAGTCCAAGGCCGGACGAGCTCCCCCTGCTGGACGGGCACCTGTTCGTGCGGGCGCCGATCGAGCCCGTGAATCGCTACCTCGGCACACACCTCGAGGGCTGGGTCGGGCTCAGCGGGAGCGTGCGCTTCGACGGCACGAGCAAGCTCCCGAGCTTCAGTGGCCGGTTGAAGGGCGGCAAGATCGGCATGGGCGGCTACTCGTTCGCGAAGTACTTGGACGCTCAGGTGGAGATGTCGAAGGACGTGATCAGCCTGCCCAAGACCAAGGTCGGCTACGCAAACGGCGACATCGAAATATCAGACGTTCGGATCGAGCCCATGGCCAAGCAGCCGCGCATCTCCATGGCGAAGCTCGACGCCAAGGACATGGACTTCCCTGGCTTGATGCGTGACCTCGACGTGACCGAGAACACCGTCTGCCAGTGGGACCTGGACAAGACACTGATCACCGATCTGAAGGGCACGCTGGTGCCCCTGAAGCTCGACGCTCAGATGTACACCGAAGCGAGCCGCTTCGAGATCTTCGACCGCGCCTATCACGACTCGGGGCGCAAGCACATGATCGGCGTTCGCGCGCCGACGGTGATCCGCGCCCGCATCGGCGTGCGCCCGAAGGCGTTCGAGTTTTATGACGTGCGGGGCCAGTTCGGACACAGCCGCCTGCTGGCGAGCTTGGTGTCTTTGGGCTTCAACAATCAGTTCAAGCTGGGCGTCTCGGAGGGCACCAAGATTGAACTCGCAGACATCAGCCCGCTCGTGGACATCCCCATCTCAGGCCTGGACGAGCTGGACGCCCAGATGGTCGGCACGTTTGGCGATCCAGTGCTCGTGGGGCACATGAAGGTCAAGAGCTTCGAGTTTGGAGGTTTTCCGCTCGGAGATATCGAGCACGCGAATACCCGCTTCCGCCCGCTGGTGCTCGAGCTGAGCAATGTCCGCGGCAAGAAGGGAACCAGTCACTTCGACGTGTCCACCGCCAAGCTCGACTTCGACAGCGACGCGACGGTGCTGGTGGACGCCGAGGTGGCGAGCAGTGACCTGGACATACGAGACTTCTTCTCGATGTGGCACTTCGACGAAGACCCGCGCTTCAAGCCCATCAAGGGTCGCGGCGCCGTTCAGGCGAGCGTGCACTTCGACTACGGCGGCAAGGCTGACAAGTGCGGCGGAGGGTTCCTGCAAGTGCGTGGGGAGGGCCGCTTCGGTGAACTCGATCTGTTCGAGGAGCGCTATGACAAGGGCAGCGCGAGTTTCGATTTTCGCTGGCTGGATCGCGACGCGAGCTACCTGGGTTTCGAGCTCGACCTGCCGAGCTTCAGCCTGAGCAAGGGCGGCGGCGTATTCCTGGGGTCGCTGGCGCTGCAGCGCGGGGGCATCCTGCGTGGCCATGGCGTGGGCACGCGTGTTCCGCTGCCGGCGTTCCAGTCGATGGGCTCGCTAGCGGACGTCGTGTCCGGCTACGCGAGCGCGACCGCGGAGGTCTATGGCAGCGTGGACCAGCTGAGCTTCGATGCGAGCGTCGTGCTCAGCGGCATGCATGTCGGAACCAACAAGCTGCCTACCTCGACCCTGGACGTCGCGCTGCGTCCCGTGGAGAAGCAGAAGCCGGTGGTCATCGGTCACACGCGGTGCGGGGCGCCCATCACAGCGCCGTTCAATCGCGCCCGCTGGGACAAGGACGAACCAGACGGCGTTTTCCACGTGGATGGAGAGCTGTTTGGTGGTCAGGTGAAGCTGAGCGATCTGCAGATCACGCGCCAGCGCTCCAAGGTCGCCAAGGGGGGCGTCACCTTGCAAGATCTCGACGTTGGTGCGTTCGCGGACGTTTCACCGACGCTCGCACTGGCGGATCCTCCGAAGGGACACCTGCGCGCAACGATCGACATCCAGGACCTGCCCCTCGATCGACCGCGCGAAGCTTCGGCCACGATCCAGCTCAAGAGCCTGGAGCTCAGCCGCAGCGGCGCGCAGCTGGAGCTCGTCGACGCCAAGCCCATCGTGATTCGGGATCAGGGGGTGAGCGCGGAGCACGTGGCGATTGGGCTGCGAAGCCCAGGCACGGACCAAGCGGTGTTCGACCTGTCGGGTGGCGTGACACGGCTGGGGCAGGACCCCAACGTAGATTTTCGTATGGAATTGCGCCCCCTCGACCTCTCGAGCTTGGCGAGAGCGCTGCCGAGAGTCGACCGCGCCAAAGGACTGGTGAAGGGGAGCCTGGCCGTGAAGGGTCCGCTGCGGCAGCTCACGTATTCCGGCGGCTTTCAGCTCACCGGCGGTGAGCTCGCCCTGGTGGGGGTAGGCAATACGCTGTCGGATGTCGAATTCGAGATCACCGTGGATTCGGACCAGATCGCGGTGCGTCGGGGCCGGGCGAAGGTTGGGAGCGGAACGGTCAAGGTCACGGGGGACGCGCGGCTCAGTGGGACTGAGCTGGGTCGTGCGCGCTTCGTGATCACCGCGGATGACATCAGCCTGCCTTTGACTTCCGGTGTCGAAACAACTGCCGACGCAGCCCTGATCGCAAGCTGGGACCCCCAGGCCCGTGGGCCTGGAGGGGAGCCAGCCCTCCCCAGGTTGACAGGGGACGTGACGATTCAGTCGTTCCGCTACACGCGCCCGGTGACCATGGCCGTCGACATCTCCAGCTTGGCGTCGAGGGGCAAGCGGACGGAGTTCGAGTCGTACGACCCAGCGGATGACCGGCTCGAATTCGACATCACCGTGAAGGCGAGCCGCGCGCTGACGTTGAGCAACAACCTGATCGAGGCCGAGCTAGTCGTGGGCCGCCAGGGCCTGCTGCTGTCAGGTACGAATCAGCGTTTCGGAATGCGTGGATCGCTCAAATTGAAGCCAGGTGGGCGTATCCGTTTGCGCCAGAGTGAGTTCGAAATTCAACAGGGATCGGTGCGGTTTGATGACCTGACTCGCATCGCGCCGCGCGTCGATGTTACCGCCAGCACTGAGTATCGGCGGTACTCAGACGCTGCCGCCGCCACGGGCAGCAGCAGCGATACAGGTAGCAGTGGCGGCAGCAGCGCAGCCAGCGCGACGGGTGGACGCTGGAACATCACCTTGCATGCGCATGGTGATACCGAGCAGCTGAAGATCGATCTGACCAGCAACCCCGCACTTTCCCAGGACGACATCGTGCTCTTGCTGACGATCGGCCTGACCCGCGCGGAGCTGGATCAAGCGCAGTCGGCAAGTGTCGGTGAAAGTGTTGCGTTGGAAGCGTTGGGCACACTGACCGGCGCGGATCAAGCAGTGACCAAGGCCGTGCCTGTGATCGACGAGTTCAATTTCGGCAGCAGCTACTCCTCACGCACAGGCCGCACCGAGCCAACGGTTACCATCGGAAAAAGACTCGCTGATCGCATCCGAGCGAACGTAACTAGCGGCGTATCGGACTCGCGTGAGGTACGCTCTAACTTAGAGTGGCGGCTCAATCGCAGAGTGAGCGTGGAGGGCTCGTACGACAACGTGAACGATCTGGGGAGCTCAAGTCTGGGCAATCTGGGTGCAGACCTGCGTTGGCGTCTCGAGTTCCAGTAGACGAAACCGATGAAGAGGCAGCGCCCGATTCGTCAGTCACCGAGGTGCCTGAGGATCGAGCGGCGCCCCGACGTCTTACCCGTGCGGAAAAAAAGGAGCGCACCCGCAGTCAGCTGATCGAAGCTGCCGCGGACCTGGCACGCACCGGCGGCGTGGCGGCAGTTACGACAACTGCAGTCACCGCGCGCGTTGGCGTGACGCAACCGGCCTTCTACGTCCACTTCAAGAACGTGGACGAGATACTGGCGGTCGCGGCTGAGGAGATTTCCAGCCGCATCACACATATCCTGCGTGAAGTGCGCGCAACCGGGCGTGAGCGTGGTCCGATCGAGAACAGCGAGACCACGGTTCGTCAGAGCCTGGAAGCGCTGATCTCCGAGCCGGCGATGCTCGACATCTTCTTGCGTTACCGTAGGGATACGACCTCGGCGCTCGGCAACGCGATCATGGCGTGTGAGGCTCGCGCGCGCCGTGAGCTCGCGGAAGATCTCGCGCAGGGGGCGCTCAAGGTCGGCTTCGATGTCGACCGCTTGCCGCCGCTCACGCTGGTCGCGGATACGTTCGCCTCGCTGTTCATCGGGGGGCTCGAGAGCATCCGGGACGAGCGAGCGCGGCTCGACGACGTCGTGATGATGCTGCAGTCAGTGGTGCGGGGCACCGTCGGCTACTCGCTGATGCGTCAGAATCAAGCGGGCTAGCCCACGCTGGCGTCGATCAGGGGCCGCTGAGCCGCAGCGCCCGAGCTGGCGGTCCAACGTCCGCGCCCAAGAGGGGCGCCGATTCCGCCGCTCGCAGGTCGAAGCGCCAGCAGCGCGGGTACCCCGGGCGTGCGCCGGTGCCTGGCTGGGTCTTGCGTGTCCGTGTTCCGAGCGGCCAGCCGGTCTGGTAGCCTCGGGCCATGGCTTGGACACGTGGGGGACTCGGGCGGCTGCTGCTTGGCGTGCTGGGGGCAGTGTGGTTGGCGGGGTGTGGAAGCGACGCGTCAGCGCCGAACGATCCTGGTCCTCCAAAGTGGGAACCGGGCACCTCCAACGTGCTGTACGGACCACTGGGGGAGAGCGACGCTGAGCTCTTTCCGTCCAACCGCTACACCCATCAAGACCCGAGCAGCGCCACGGGCATTCGAGTCGAGATCAGCGCGCGCACCGTGGTCAGCTCCAGTCAGCTCTTCGGCTTTCCAACCAGCGTGGATGAGCTGAACGAGTTGGACGGCTTCAGCCCGGTGGGGGGTGTGGTGGTGAAGTTCGATGGCCCCATCGATTTTGCGGGCTACCACGCGGAGGTCGAGGGCGAGAAATACGAGACTGACATCTCGGACGCTGCGAGGTTCAGCGCGGGTGGATCGCCGCTGTACCTGGTGGACCTCACCCCCGAGTCCCCTGACTATGGCAAGCCGCTTGGGCTGGTGCCCTACTACTTCGCCCAGCCGGGAGACGACTACTGGCAGTTCGACGACTACACGTTGATCGCCCACCCTGCGGTCCCATTGAATCCTCGCGGAACCTACTTGTTCCTCGTGACCGCTGACCAGAAAGCGTCCGATGGCACGCCCATTGGCCGCTCTGAGTACATGCACCAGACGCTCACCGATCAGGTGAAGGGTGACTACGAGACGGCGCTGAGCGAGGCGCTCGACACCGCGCTCCCGCTGCTCGAGCTCGAGCGCGCACGAGTCAGCGCGGCGACCTTGTTCACGGTGGGAGACGTGCAGCGAGGCATGATCGATCTGGCACAGGCGCGTCGCGAGGCAGCCCTGCCCAGCCCTGAGGAGAGCTGGTCGGTGAACGACGAGGACACCTCGCGGGTGCGCTTCGTGAATCATTATCCCGCCCCCGAGTACCGCAAACCAAAGCCGGACGGAAAATGGGAGCTGGACGAACAGGGCGTCGCGATGGTGCAGAAGCAAGAGTCTTTGGAGGTCGGACATGGCCTGGGTGGCGACAAGGACGGTGTCTGGGGCACCTCCGAACGCCTGAACGCGATCTCCGAGCGTGGCGTGGCGGTGTTTGGCATCGACTCGCCGGAGCACGGCTCGCGCCACGACGGGGAGACGACGCTGATCAGCAGCGTGTACGGCTTCTTTGGCATCGACGAGGGCACCAACGAGTTCGACATTGGCCGTGCGCGGGACAATTTTCGACAGATGGCGGCGGATCAGTTGGAGCTGGTGCGCTTCATCCAGGGCCTGTCTGAGCTGGATCTGCTGCCGGTAGGTGCTCCCGACGGCGTGCCGGATCTGGACACCTCCAACATCCTCTACATCGGCCACAGCTTCGGCTCGGTGCAGGGCGCGACCATCGCCAGCATCGCTCCCGAAATCCGCGCGGCAACGTGGAACGTGGGCGGGGCAGGGCTGATGATGCTGCTGCGGGACTCCAAGACCTTCAACATCGTGGTCAAGGGCATTGCTGGAGACGGCATACCGTTCGGCTCGGTCGCGAGCTTCATGGCGATGACCCAGAGCATCGTCGACCCTGGTGATCCACTCAACTACGCACGCTACGTTAGCCAGGAAGCGCTCCCGGGCGTCGTGGACTGGGCGCCGCGGGACCTGCTCATCCAGGAGGTCCACGACGATGGCATCGTGCCGAACTCCACGACCGACGCCCTGGCGCGCGCGGCGGGCCTCGAGTTGCTCCACGAGGTGCGTCCGATTCCCGGCATCCAGTCGGTCAGCGGTACCGTCAGCGGGAACCTACCCGGCGGTGCGACCGGGGTGATCACGCAGTTCGATCGCGTGGAGGGCGATACGAAGGTTGCGGAGCACGGTGGGTTGATCTTCACGCCCGAGGCCCAATCCCAGTACGTGGGCTTCTTTCAGAGTGTGCTTGCGGGCGACGCTCGCGTGACGTCTCCTTACTAGTGGCCTGTCGCCGTGGTTCGCTGAATACGTGAATCCATCGGGAGATGCCCAGGGTTGGTGCGCCAGCCTTCCTCGAGCGAAAGCGCGGGTGAGCGGGCGCGGTGTATGCTTGGCGCAGTGACTGCTGCGCGACGAAAATTTTGGGGTTGGGGGATCGAAGGTGAAGGGCCGCCGGCGGAGCGGCTCGCGATGGTGGAGGCTGGGCTCAGCCACTGGCTGAACATGGGCGCGCTGGAGGTTCGTGAGCCTCCGCGAGAGTCCGACGTCGTGTTGCCGAAGCCGCGCTTCGCGCTGCCGAGCTCGCTGTCGAAGCTGGGAAGGAGCGACACCTACGAGCGCCTGGGACACTGCTACGGCAAGTCGTACCGCGACATCGCTCGGGCATTCGCGCGCCAGTTCGAGCACCCGCCGGACGTCGTTGCCTACCCTCAGGACGAAGCCGACGTGGTGAGCCTGCTGGACTTTTGCGACACAGAGCGCATCGCAGTGATTCCGTACGGAGGTGGATCGTCGGTATGCGGTGGTGTCGAGGCGAAGCTCTCCGGAGACTTCCGCGGGGCGCTGAGCCTGGATCTGAGTGAACTCGACCGCGTACTCGAGGTGGATCAGGACTCCCGCGCTGCTCTCGTCCAGGCGGGCGTGCTGGGGCCGGCGTTGGAGGCTCAGCTCAAGCCGCACGGCCTGACTCTGCGACACTATCCCCAGAGCTTCGAGTTTTCGTCGCTGGGTGGCTGGATCGCGACTCGCGCCGGAGGCCACTTCGCGACTCAGTTCACCCACATCGACGACTTCGTCGAGAGCCTGCGGGTGGTCACGCCCCGGGGCACCCTGGAGACTCGGCGCCTACCGGGTTCCGGCGCTGGCCCCAGCCCCGATCGTCTATTCATCGGCTCCGAGGGCGCGCTGGGCGTGATCACGAGCGCGTGGATGCGCCTGCAGCATCGCCCGCGTTTCCGCGCGAATACGGCAGTGCGCTTCCCGGACTTCATGTCAGGCGCGACGGCGCTCAGGGCGCTGGTGCAGTCTGGGTTGTACCCGGCCAACTGCCGTCTGCTCGATCCCATGGAGGCGCTGATGAATCAGGCGGATGGCAGTGGTGAGGCGCTGCTGCTCGTCGCCTTCGAGTCCGCCGATCATGGGCTCGAGCCATGGATCCGCCGCGCGGTGGAGCTGGTACGTGATCACGGTGGGCGAGTAGACGACGCGAAGATCCGCATCAGCGAGACGCCGCCCGGACAAGACGCGAAACGCGAGGGCGCTCAGGGCGCCTGGCGAGATGCGTTCCTGCGTGCTCCATACTTGCGCGATGCACTGATCGCGCGCGGCGTATTCACCGAGACGTTCGAGACGGCGGTCACCTGGGATCGCTTTGAACGGCTGTATCGTGGGGTGACCGAGGCCGCCCTTCGGGCCACGCGACAGACCGGTGGGGAGGGCGTGGTCACGTGTCGCGTGACCCACGCCTACCCCGACGGGGCTGCCCCCTACTTCACGGTCGTCGCACCGGCCAAGCGGGGCTCGGAGCTCGCGCAGTGGGACGTGATCAAAGCGGCGATCACCGACGCGATGCTGGAGCACGGCGGTACAGTCACCCATCACCACGCGGTCGGTCGTGACTTCATGCCCTGGTACCTCAAGCAGCGCCCCGAGTTGTTTGGCGACGCCCTGGCCGCCGCAAAGCGGAGCCTGGACCCGACGGGGGTCATGAACCCAGGCGTCTTGGTGCCCGAGCCCTGAGGGCGCGCGGGTGGGTGCCCGGGAGCAGCCGCGGCGCGGCTCACCCCCCAACCTGCCGCTAGAGGTCGTCGGGATCCAGCGCGGCGAACTCACCGAATGCCAGGGGGCGCATCGGCGGACGCGGTGTGATCCCCTGGCCAGGATCGCCGCCTCTTGCCGCAAGGATTCGCGCGCAGGGTACGAGGCACCACTTGCCTTGGCACCACCCGGTGCCGAACCCAGTGTAGCGTTTCAAGGACTCGATGTCGTCATGGCCGAGCTCGATGGCGTGCTCCAGCTCGGCGATGGTGACGTCTTCGCAGCGACAGACCAGGCTCTTCACGGCCCTAGGATAGCCTACTCGGCGGGCTCGAGGGCTTCGCGGAGTTCGTCGGTGACGTGGGTGGCTTCACGCTCATCCCTGGAGGTGAGCAGGCGCTCGTCCCGCAGCTTGAGGATCCCGAGCTTCGCGAACACCCGAATGGCCCACCAGGTGGGGTCGATCTCGAACCAGCGCACCGCGAAGTTCGGGCGCATGCCGTACTTGTGGTGGTTGTTCTGGAACAGCTCCCCCAGCGTCACGAAGTCGAAGATCAACGTGTTGCGCGAGGCGTCCTTGCTGTCGAAGTTGCGGTAGCCCGCCCAGTGGCCGAACCAGTTCACGATCGCGCCGTGCACCGGCCCCATCAGGTAGTGGATGGGCAGCAGGAGGAAGTGCCACCACTGAGTCGCGAAGGCCAGGTAGAACGCCGTGTACGCCGTGCCCCAGCACAAGCTGGTCAGCCAGCGCCCGGCGATGCGATCGAGCAAGGGCCAGTCGGGGTAACCGCCATCGAAACGCTCTTCCACGGGGAAAGTACCCAGGTTGATCGAGCGATAGATGTCCCGGGTGTGGTTCATCATCGAGAACGGATTGTTGAAGATGACCGGCGAGTGGGGGTCCTTCTCCGTATCCGAATAGGCGTGGTGCATCCGGTGCAGGATCGCGTATCCGCGCGGATTCAGATACGAGCTGCCCTGAAACAAGAACGTGCAGAAGTGGAAGAAGCGCTCCCAGCCCTTCGACAGGGTGAACATCCGATGCGCGCCGTAGCGGTGTAGGAAGAACGTCTGGAAAAAGACGCTCAGCGTCCAGTGGCCGACGAAGAACAGCACGATGGCGACGGGGAGTTCCATTCTGATTTCGAATAGCTAGGAGACACACACCCCGGCGCGGTCAGGCGCGAGTCACGTTTTCGTCATGGCGATGGAGCGCCCCCGAGCGCCTGTTCAGGCGTGGGGCACTGTGGCCCGTTGGATTCGGACCGAGGTAGCAGAAGGTGGGTGTAACACCCGGATATCAAGGCGCTTTGCGGATGCTGGCCGAACCAATGTTTGGTAAAAATGAGTAGGACGGATAGCCGGCCATATGCCGGACCCGGCTCTTAGTTGGCAGCGCTGGCACATCGGTAGCCAGGCGCCCTCCCCACCCCTTCGACTGGAGCACCCCTCATGACCACTCGTACTTTGGCGATCCTCTTTGCGGCTGGCCTGCTTGGAGCTTGCGGCGGTAGCTCGGGCTCCGATCTGTTCACTGACGGCGGCAGCGGTGGCGGTGGCAGTGGCAGTGGCGGTACCGGAGCCACGTCCGCGGGGGGCAATGGCGGCAGCTCGGCGTCTGGGGGCTCGAGCGGAGATGCGGGCAGCGGCAACGCGGGCAGCGGCAACACCGGCAACAGCGGCGGCGATGGTGGTGTTGGTGGGACCAGCACGGGTGGCGACGGCGGCACCAGCACCACCGGCGGCTCGGGCGGCACCGTTGGCGGCTCGGGCGGCACCGTTGGCGGCTCGGCTGGAGTGGCTGGGACCGGGAACGCGGGGACCGGCGGCACGGCTGGGACGGGAAACGCGGGTGGAACTGGCAACACCACGGGCGGGACGGCTGGCACGGGAACGGCGGGCACCGGGGGTACCGGCACCGCGGGCACC
>JAUILJ010000160.1 GCA_030433055.1 Polyangia bacterium | reverse complement strand
ACGGAAGAGCGGACCTGCGGAAGCGACTGCCGCTGGCAGGGCTTCGGTGCCTGTAGCGGCGAGGGGACATGCGCCCCTGGTACGCGCCAGGCCGGGGGGTGCGATCCGTGCTCCGAGAAGGTGTGCAAGAGCGACTGCAGCTGGAGCGGCTGCCAGCTAAAGTCGGGGAACCAGTGCGAGTACGACAGCGGGAGCAACTTCCAGTGTTGCGGAAGCAACAAGTGGCAGTTCTGCAGCTCGTCCTGCAAATGGAATCCTTGCGCCAGCTGCCCCAGCTGCGGCTGCTAGGTGCCCCACGGAAATGCCACGAGGAGAAATGCGCTGGTGCTAGCGGGTGGTGCTGGTCAGCGAAGCGTGGCCAGCCTCCGGCGCCCTGCTGAAGCGAGGCCACACGGCTGACAGTCCCTTCGCGTCCCGGCGCTTCAACTCCCACGCCGCCAGCCGGGGCGCCAACACGCTGAGGGTGTACGCAAGGGACAACCCTACCACTACGTCCACAGCCCAATGCCAGCGCATGAACATCGTCGCGACGATGATGTTGAGTGCGAAGAAGGTGACGATGGGCCAGGTGAACTTGAACGGCAGCTTGTCGCGGTGGCGGAACGAGAAGAGCGCGCAGAAGCTGGGGCCTGCCGTGTGCAGTGAGGGAAAGATGTCCTTCTGGGCACCGCCGGAGTTCACGGTGTTGATGACGATGTCATGCCACATGCCGGACGGTAACGGATGATCGAAGGTCAGGTGGCGTATCGGGCCGAAGCCAGGCACGAACATGTAGGTCGTGTGCACGACACAGACCAAGATGACCATCCCCAGTGTGAACTCGCTCATCAGGCGCCGTTGCTTCACGAAGAAGAGCATCGGCAACACATGCAGGGCGAGCAGGAAGAAGTAGCTGAAGTAGAAGAACGCGAACCACTCACTGCTGGTGGGGCTCACGACCTTGTCCAGCAGCACCGCAGGTTCTACCCCGAGGAAATGGAGGTCGAACTGGTAGAGCTGCTCATCCAGGTTGCCGGGGTTCACGACTGGCAGAAGCCCAGCGAGAATGAAGTAGCTCAGCTGAACCGGACCGAACATTCCGAGGCGGTACACCAGAGGCGCCACGACTCCGTGTTTCACCAGGGAACCACGAATCAGCACCAAGGTGACGGAGAACACCGAGATCAGCTGGAGGACATGTGCGAGGCTGTTGCTGCGCGCGGCGCTCGGAGGCGCGAACAGCACCGCGCCTAGCAGGGTGCTCAGGAAGACCACGACCAGCCAGTCTTGCAGGGCAAACTCGCGGAAGAAGCGCCGCAGCGCCTCAGTGAGGGAACCGCTGCTTGCAGGAGCAACTATGTCGTGATTGACAGCCATCGATCTTTTGCGACTGATTCTTCGCCCTCGAGGAGTCCTTCGCTCTTCATCGCCGAGCGTCGGGTTCGCATGGGAACCGGCGCGGTGCGTAGCAAAGGTCGAGTGCGCCCTGAGCGCCAATGTTTCTGCAACGACTCCTCTACGTCATGGCCCGGACTCGTGCCAGACCCTCTAGTCGTTGATCAGTCTATGCGAGGGGCGTGCCGACTTCAGCAATCACGAGCCCCCGATCCAGCAAGCCTTTCCACGGCTTCCTGGCCACACCTGGGTCTGCTGAACACGCTCGGTGATCGCCGCCACACTGGCGCATCCGCGCGCAAAAACACCTCGAAAATGCGAGGTTCGCGCGGTCTGAGCGCAGGGAACCTCGGGGCAACGCACGCCGCGCGAAGTGCCGCCACGTGAGCTTTGGCCCAGGAGGCCTGGAGTGCGAATCGGGTTTCGCACCGAGTAGTGCCTTACACAGAGATCGGCTGTTCACAGCCGTCGTCGCCGCGGCGGTTCCAGCAAGCGCTCGGCATCACCCTCTTCGTCCTCGTGCTCCGACCCAGGCTCGAGTTCGTCGACCCTCATCCGCTGCGGCAGAGGCTGCGAGCTGGGGCTGCGAAACACCACACGAGCCTGTTCGTCGATCGCGCTCGTCGCGCGTTCCTCCCGCACCAGTTCGGTGAGCAGGTCATCCGCTGTCGGGCGATCCACGCCCAGCAGCTCGGCGACGTCTTGCTCGGTTACCCCGGGGAAACTCGCGACGGCCTCTTCGGCAACATCGACCCAGGCGCGGGTCTCGGCTTGCTCACCCAGACGCCGCGCGCTTCGGGCGCGGTTCCAAGCTACGAGCATGCCCACCAACCAAAAGAGGGAGGCGAGCCAGCTGGATGACGCGAGCGGAGCGTCCAACCATCCCAGCGTTGCCCCCACCAGTGCCGAGAGCAGCGCCAGAAACCCCGCGACCACCGCGAGCGCACCCCGGCGCTTCCCGCGCCGCAGCTGCGATCGGGCCTCCGCCAGAGCCCGCTGCTCGTTGCCGCCCCGCTGCACGCGCCGGTCCACGGCGGGCACTCGCGGCCCGCCGCAGATACGGCAGACGTATCCCCGTCCGCGTGGCTCCGTCCCCGCCAGCGCTCGGCAGTGAGGGCACCTGCTGGCTTCGTCGTACACGGCACCACATTGTCGACACTCTCCAGCGTGCCGAGGCAGCGGCGCGCTGCACACCCGGCAAACGGACTTCGACTGCGGCTCACTCACGGCTCCCCCATAACAGTGCTTCGAGCGCGTTCAAAAACACGCATTCCGTAGCGACCCATGCTGACCCATGACGCAGCAGGTCAGGAGCGCGCCGCGCCAAGTGCTCGCTAACGGTCTTTCCATGCCTTGCGTTGTTTGACGCCGGTTGACCGGCCGCCTACCCTTTCGAAACCCGTATGCGCTCTTTGATTACGCCTACTCGCCTTCTTGTCGGTGCCTTGCTCGCCCTCCTATACCCCGTGGCTTGCGCTACGGATCCAGGGATCGACTCATCCAGCGGAGGCTCTGGGGGTACGGGTGGGACGATGGATGCCTCGACGGACTCGTCAGCAGGCAATGGCGGAACCGGGGGCAACGGGGGTACCGGAAACGGTGGTAGCGGGGGTAGTGGATGGCCCAGCACCGGCTTCGGATCGCCCTGTGAGACCGACGCCGACTGCGGCACGGGTCAGTGCAGCGACATTGGCAAATCCACACCCAACAAGGTCTGTACGGGACCGTGCATCGAGGGACAGGCGTGTCCCGATGGGGGATATTGCGCCTTCAGTGAAGAGAAGGGCTACATCTGCATTCCGGACAACGGCAACCAGTGCATGCCGTGCACGGGTGACACCGATTGTCCGAACATCGGCGACCGCTGCCTGATTTCCCCCAATGTCGACCGCTTCTGCGGGCGTGATTGCTCGTACGATAGCAGCTGCGGAACCGGGTATACATGCACGGATCCCGAGGGATACGGCGTGGTCCCCGGGGGGGGCACTGGTGGCGCTGGCGCTGGTGGCGCGGGGAGCGGTACAGGCGGTGCTGGGACGACGGATGCTGGCACTCCCGATGCCGGACCAAGCCCCAACGCGGCGATGGTCTGCGTTCCTTCCGGAAACGAGTCTTGCGCTTGTGACTCGAAGCGTGACGGCGTCGCTCGTCGATGTACGGCGCAGTCCGGCGGGCTGGTTTGCGAAGGCACGGAGACCTGCAACGGGGCGAGTGGGAGCTGGGAAGGCTGTACGGCTAGCTCCCCCCAGCCAGAGGTGTGCGACGGTGCTGACAACGACTGCAACGGCACGGCGGATGACGCGACGGACGCGGAGCTCTGCGCCAGCGCCGGAGACCCGGCCCACACCGAGTTCACCTGCAACTCGGGCCAGTGCGAGCTCGCTCCCTGCGATCCAGGTTGGGCAGCTTACCCGCCTTCACTGCCGAAGAGCGCCGGTTGTACCTGCAAGGTGGAGTCTGGCGAGCCCAACGAGACCTGCGCCACCGCCAAGGACGCGGGTACGGTCAGCGATGGCTCGCTGAACGCGCTGAACATCTCGGGGCGCCTGACCAGTGACTCTGACGTCGACTGGTACACGTTCCAGACCACGGACACCGACGAAGGCACCACGAACAGCTACCACATCCAGATCGACTTCACGGCGCCGGTACCTGCGAACAACGAGTTCGTGTTCGACGTCGTGCGCGGCGACGCATGCGCAACCCCCGCTACGGGCCACACCGGCCTCACCAGCTACACCTGGTGCGTCGATGGCACGGGCACCGGCGGGCTGGGTGAGACGATCGGCGAGGAGACGTGTGGTCCGCTGGCGACACGCCACTGCGGTCCCCATGGAAAGAAGTACTTCCTGAAGGTATCCCGGAAGGCTGGCGCGACCGGTAGCTGCGACGAGTACCGGATCACCATCACGGCGAAGGGCAGCTTCAACTGCGACTTCAGTCAGACGTGTTCTCCTCAGCAGGACGAGACCGGCCAGAGCATGTGAGCTGGCGGGTGGTCGGTTGGCTTGAAAGTCGCTCGCTCGCCCGCCTGACCGCGCGTCGCCGGAGACGTCGACGCTAGTCTCTCGCGGTCCGTATGCGGTCGAAGAGCACCTGAAGCATCTGGTAGGTCAGCCCCCAGACTGTGTGACCATCCACGTCGAATGCCGGGAGGTAGACGCGCTGTCCCTGCCACTCGTATGCGTGCTGGATGTCCCTCTCGCCGCTGAGTAGCGGGCCGAGAGGAGCCCAGAGCGTCTCACTGACCTCGTGATTGGTGCGAAGCTCTGCGTCGCGCTCTAGCTCGAAAACGAACGGTGCGATGGCTAGCCCAAGTCGCTTGCCGCGCGCCACCGCGGGGATACGAGGGAGCGCGCCGAGGAGATGCGCCGCGGCCGCCAGGTCAAGGCCCACTTCTTCGTGTGTTTCCCGGAGTGCCGTGGAGAGCAGGGTCGTGTCGCCGGGGTCGTGGCGGCCGCCGGGAAACGCCATGTGTCCAGACCAGGGATCCCCCGCGTGCTCTGCGCGTCGGATCAACAACACCTCAGTGTCGTGCGGTGCGGGGCGCAGGACCGTCGCTACGGCAGCGTATCGCCCGCCGTCCTTCAGCGCGCTGGTCCCATCGTCGGCGTCGAGTGCACTGAGCGCGCGGCGTATGCTCTCGATGGAGATGGGTGGCATCAGCTGAGCAGCTCGCGAGCGATCACGACACGTTGAATCTGGCTGGTCCCCTCGTAGATCGTCGTCACGCGCACGTCTCGAAGGTAGCGCTCAACGGGGAATTCCCGTGTGTATCCGTAGCCACCGTGGATCTGCACGGCGCGGTTGCAGATGCGGTTTGCGGCCTCGCTGGCGAAGACCTTTGCCATCGACGCCTCCTGACTGAACGGAACACCTCGCTCCTTGAGCGCCGCTGCGCGCCAACACAAGAGCTTCGCTGCATCTAATTCCGTACGGTTATCGGCGAGCATCCACTGGATGGCCTGAAAGTCGGCGATGGGCTTGCCAAACTGCTTGCGTTCCTGGGCGTAGCGTACCGACTCAGCCTGAGCCGCGTCAGCGATTCCAATCGCTTGGGAGCCGATGCCAATCCGCCCGCCATCCAGGGCCATCATCGCGATCTTGAAGCCGCCCCCCAGCTCGCCAAGCAGCGCCGACCTGGGCACTCGGAGGTTGTCGAACGTGAGGGGTACGGTGTTCGACGCGCGCAACCCGAGCTTGTCTTCCTTCTTGCCGATGGTCAGACCCGGTGTGCCCCTCTCCACGAGGAAGCAGGAGATGCCTTTGGTGCCGGGACCACCGGTCCTCGCCCAAACCACGAAGACTCCCGCATACGCGCCGTTGGTGATCCACTGCTTCTGACCGTCGAGCACCCAACCGTCGTCGGTTTCCCTCGCGGTTGTGGTCATCGACCCCGGGTCACTTCCGGCTCCTGGCTCGCTCAGCGCGAACGCTCCCGTCAGGTGTTCGCCGCTGGTGATCTTGGTCACGTGCTCTTGGCGTTGCTCCGGGGAACCGAAGCGTTCGATGACCTCTGCAACCATGTTCGTCACCGCCATCGTGACGGCGGTGGACGCACACGCCTTGGCGACCTCGATCATCGCCAGGCTGTACGCGACGACTCCGGCAGCGGCGCCGCCGTACTCTTCGCTGACGTTCACCCCCAGGAGCCCGAGCTCAGCCAGGCCGCGCACCAGCTCGTCTGGGAAGCGCTCGGTCTTGTCCAGCTCCGCGGCCTTCGGTCGGATCTCCCGCGTGGCGAAATCGCGCGCGGTGCGTTGGATCAGCTCCTGGGTATCGCTTAGCTCGAGCAGCATGGTTCGGCCTCAGTAGCGCCAGGCTCGGGGGCAATCAATCCCGACGCGCGCGAGGCAAGCTCTGGCCAGTGCTCTGGCTCAGGCAAAAAGTTACAGCGAGCGGAGAAGTAGCGCCTGTGTTTGTAGCCGGGATGAGCGGCGCGCCCCCGGTGCTTTTGGTAGCCTGCGCCCCGATGTCCAAACGTGCGTTTTCTCGGTTTGCTCTGGCAGCGCTGCTGCCTGGATTCGCGGCGGCTCTGGTCGCTCCCAGCGCTCAAGCCTTCCCGGGCTTCTTCGTTGGTAAGGACGACCAGGCTCGGGTGAGCGCGTCCACGGAGATCGTCATCATGCACCGCGACGAGCGGACCGTCGTGACCGTGATGACGGACTACGACGGTCCGAGCCAGGAGTTCGCGCTGGTGATGCCGCTGCCCGAAGACGTGTCGATGGATCACGTGACCACGCTGAAGCGGGAGTTCGTGACCCGGGTGGATCAGCTCACGGCCCCGCGCTTTCATGAATTCTGGGAGATGGATCCCTGCGAGTCCGGTTCGCCCGAGCAGGAGTGGGAGCGCAACCTCAAGGCTTCTGCTGAGACGGCGTTCCTCGGCGGTGGTGCGCCCCCGCCTGGAGGCAAGGCAGCGAAGGAGATGACGCTGACCGTCGAGCCGGAGTTCAAGCACGCTAGCGAGTACAGCTTCAAGCTACTGGACCAGACTGATTCGGCGAACATCACCGGTTGGCTCGAGAAGCAGGGCTACAAGCTCCCCCCAGGAACGGCAGAGGCGGTCAAACCGTATGTCGATGCCAAGCAGCACTTTCTGGTCGCTAGCGTGGACCAGGGCAAGGTCGAGCTGGTGGGAGACGGGCGCGCGCAGCTGAGCCCTATTCGTTTCTGGACGGAAACGAAGTACACCAAGATTCCGTCCACGCTCGGGCTCCTGAGCTCCGGCGGCAAGAAGCAGGAACTCGTGATCACCGTGATGGATCCGAAGAACCGCTATGAGGCGAAGAACTACGACAACGTCTTCCCCCCCACGAACCTGAACGTCGACTTCAAGGTCAAGGAGCGCATGGGAGAGTTCTACGCGGCGCTGCATGACAAGCTGCTCGCCAAGAATCCCAAGGGGATCCTCAACGAGTACGCGTGGAGCACCCTGGAGTGTGGTCAGCCCTGCCCAAACCCACCGCTCTACATCCACGAGCTGCTGAGCCTTGGTGCTGACGTCTTCGAGGCCGCGCTACCTGAGGATGTGCGCAATCCGGAGCCTCCGGAGCGCACGGAAGAGGAAAAGAAGATCTACGACGCGAAGAAGAAGGAAGAGAAGAAGGCCGACGACATCGCGCGCACCGAGATCGCTCGGCGCAAGGCGCTGGTGGCGCGCCACTCGTATATGCTCAGCCGGCTGCATCATCGCTACGACAAGGAGTCCTTGGCCAAGGACATCGAGATCGGGCCTGCGAAGAACGTGCGTGGCGGCGTGGAGTTGCCCAAGGGCCCGAAGGGCGAACTCCCGACGGAGACCAAAGCGGCCGACCGCAACATGCTCCAGATGCGCTACATCAACCTGCACCCCGATATTTCCGTGCTGAAATGCGATAACCCCAATCGCTGGCGCTGGGGCAAGCCGCCGCGTACGTACCGTGGGCTGCGTAAGATCTGGGTGGCCGAAGACTTGGCGACACGCAACCGCAAGGAGATCGTCCCCGAGAAGGTGGTGATCACACCGGTTCCAGCTCTCGGCCTTCCCGGCATTGCCGACGAGAAGGACCCGGCGGCTGCGCCCTCGGCGAGCGCCGCTGCTGGAGCCGAGAAGAAAGACGGCGGTTGCCAGTTCAGCCCATCAACCAGTGGCAGTCGCAACCTGGGTGCTGCGGGTCTGCTGCTCGGGGTCGGGATGCTGCTGCGCCGCCGCCGCCGCTAGGGCGGGAAGTCAGTCCTCTGAAGTGTCGAACGGGTTGGTCACGCCCGCCTGCTTCTCGTAGTAGAGGCGCAGGACGTCGCGAGCCACCTCGTTCGCCTTGTAATACCAGAGCTCGTCGTTCATCAGCAGCACGCTGACGACGACGTGGGGCGAACGCGATGGCGCGAAGCCGACGAACCAGGAGGTCGTGGGTGACTTCCGGGTCGGCTTCAGTGTGCCCGTCTTTCCAGCCACGCGGATATTGGGCAGGTAGCTCATGCCGTCTTTGCGGCTGAATGCCTCGAGAGACGTGCCTCCGCTGACGGTGAGTTCCATCATCTTGCGCATCAGGCGCGCGGTGCTCCGCCTGAAGCGACGTTCGCCGAGCTGTACGTCAGCGGGTGCCTGGTAGTCCTTCCACTTCTCAACCAGGGTGAGCTGCGCTTCACGGCCGCCGTGGGCGATGATCGAGGCCGCGTGGGCGGCGCCCAGCGCCGTGACCTGAGTGTCGCCAAAACCTGCGGCGGTGCGGGCGAACTCCAGGTCGTTGTACGGGATCTCGGTGTGTCCCACGATCGCCTTCTGTGAGAACGGCAGGTCGTGATTGAAACCAAAGCGCTCTGCGGTCTCCGCGAGCTGATCATGCATCAAGAAGCGGGTTGCCAGCTGGGCGAAGACCGCGTTGCGACTGTGACCCAACGCGCTACCGAAGGGCGCGCAGAGCGCGTGGGCGCCCTTGGCGGCCTCGAGGTGCTTGCGCTCGATGCGTCGGTGCCCGCCGTCGGTGCAGACACGCAGCTTGGGCGACACGCGCGCGTGCTCCAGTAGCGCGGCAGCGGTGACCAGCTTGAACAGGCTCGCGGTGGGGGCGGCGTAGCCAAAGGCGACGCGACCTCCTGCAGGCTTGTCGTGGCTCGCGTCGACGATGGCCACGACCTTCCCGGTGCGCGTATCCGTGAGGATGATGGCTCCCCGCACCGGGTGCGCGCGGTGCAGCAACCGCTCGACGCCGTGCTGGACGCGGGGGTCGAGGGTCAGCTCCGCCTCGCTGCCGTCGTCGGTCTTTGCGTAGGCTTTGCCGTCCGCGTAGCGCACGTGCCCGAGATCGACCTTGGGGGCCTGAGGTTCCTTTTGAGGGGCCTCCGCGTTGCCTGTCGTAGAAGCCAGGATCACCGCGGGTGTAGGCGGCCGGGTCGGCTCTGCAGGGAGGTCGCTGGCCTGGGGCTCCGCGGCGTTCGCTTCCGCATGGAGCGTATGGGGGATCGCTGCTAGCACGCCGAGCGACAACACGACGGGTAGCGCTGTGCGCCAGCTTGGGCGCAAGCGCGATGCGATTCCCCGAGCGCTGGGGAACCAGTGCTCCGCTTGCAGGATCAGGTCGCGGACGGAGGGCAGATTGGTCGGCAGCACGCCCCATCGCATAAAGAGCAGACCGCCTGCGGGGCAAGAAACCGACATGTGGGTGTAGCGCGCGTAGTGTGTGCGAGTATGCTTATGAAAGTCTTCGGGATCCACTTCGCGAAGCCAGTGATTCCAGCGCTTTACGCGAGCCAGACCAGCGCTTACTCGCCTGAACTTGGCCCCGCTGGAACGGCTTTCCTTACGATCACATTCACAACTCGGCGCACTCGGTCGGTGGACCGTTGCGCTGCTGGGACGTGGGGAGGCCACCAATGCACAACATCGACACCGTGGATTCCAAGGGACTCCGGGCGCACCACCTGCGGCACCGCCGGGGAGCGCGCGCACGCACGGACTTCCCCGTTACCGTGCGGGAAGGCAGCCTCAAGGCCCACTCTCGCTGCATCGAGCTGTCCGCCTCTGGCGCCATCATCGTGCGCCCAGGGGAGGCCGGCGCGGGCCCGAGCTTGCTCACCCTCGAGCTCTACCTTCCAGAGCGGCACGGCGCGGTCCGGGTCCTGGCTCGCCGCATCTGGAGCTATGGATCGCAGCAAGCGTATCGCTTCGAACGCGTCAGTGACGCCGATCGCCTGACACTGGCGGAGCATGTGGACCTCTCGAGCTTGCGCGGCGCGCTGGTGGCCTGACCACAGGCTCACCAGGCATCCGATGTCCCAAGCCGCTTCCACCATGGTTTGAGGCGGCTCCTCGACAATCAACGTCAAGATGTTGCGTATCCAAACGCGACCGACCTACTTCAGTCACATCATGCGTGCTTCAATCATTGCCTCCTTCGTCGTACTCGCAGCCTCCGGCCTGGGCGGGTGTCTGGCGCCCACGGCTCGCGTCGAGGAAGCGCAGTCCGCGTTGAGGGTCGAGCAGCGTGCTCACCGTCAGACCGCCGAGAAGGTGTACGACTTAACGAAGCGCCTCGATAACGCTGAGCGTGAGCTCGCGGCGAAGAGCAAGGCGGTTCAGAAAGACGGCGACGCGGTCGCGCAGGCAAACTTCGACTACGACGTCGCGCTCAAGCAGCGCGATGAAGCGGAGGCGGTGGTCAAGCAGCTCCGTGGCGAGCTGGCCCGCGTCGGCAGCCACTTGAAGGCATTTGCGGGGGAGCGCGAGCGCTTGGCGCAGGAGCTCAAGGCCAAGGAGCAAGAGGCGCATCAGCTCGCTCAGGTGGAGCAAGCGAGTCAAGCTCAGGTGCTATTGATGCGTGATCTCACGTTAGAATTCCATGGGGAAATAACCAAGGGTAACGTGAAGCTGACATCGGAGCGTGGAGTCGCCGTGCTGCAGTTCCCCACGTCAGAGATGTACACAGAGGATGGCGTGCTTTCTGCCACCGGCAGTCAACGCCTGACGCGAGTCGCCACGCGGGCTCGTGGTGGCAGCGCGGTGAGCTTCAAGCTTGAAATCTCCGAGCGGGGCAGCGATGCGGCGGCGGACTCTACCTTGCTCCGCTTGAGCCAGGTCGCCGAGGCCCTGGCCGGGGTTGGTGTGGACTCGGAGAGCATCACGGTCAGCGTTGATGGGGACGAGGAAGCCACGAAGAAGCCAGGCGCCAAGGCGCCGCGGCTGCTGGTGATCGGCATCTCGCCGGTCGCGAAATCGGACAAGGCCGAGTGAGGTTCGACGTGCAGCCCCAGCTACTGCTTGGGGCTGAAGCTCACGTTGAACTCGACCGCGTCCTCCGGGTTGCGCCCGCGAGGTGCCGCGACGACTTCGACCCCCGGTTCCGTACGGAGTACATCCACCACGCCACGTAGCAGCGCTGGGCGCAGCAGCTCTTGGAAGCGCTTGTGCCACGCGAAGCCATCCTGTTCGCCTTCGTAGTCTTCCGCGAACTCCGCAGACAAGTGCAGAACGATGGCGAACTCGCGTTCTTCCCGGTGCTTCATGAGCCGGGTTGTAGCGCACTCATGGATTGCTGCAAAACGTCGACGTAGGTCAGCGCGCCAGGCCCACGGGGCAACTCACCCCCGTACCGCCGAGACCACAGTACCCGTTCGGGTTCTTCGCCAGGTACTGCTGGTGATACGCTTCAGCGTAGTAGAACTCTGGAGCGTCCAGGATCTCGGTGGTGATGTCGCCGTAATTCGCGGCCTTCAGTTCCGCCTGGAAAGCCCGCTTGCTCGCCTCTGCTAGCTGCTTGTGTTGGGGGTCGTAGCAGTAGATACCGGAGCGATACTGGGTACCGACGTCGTTGCCCTGACGCATGCCCTGGGTGGGGTCGTGAGACTCCCAGAAGACCTTCAAGAGCTCTTCGTAGGACACGACTTCCGGGTCGTAGACCACGCGGACGACCTCATTGTGGCCG
>JAUILJ010000159.1 GCA_030433055.1 Polyangia bacterium | reverse complement strand
CTCACCGCGGTCAACCTGCGCCTGGTGTGGGACTCCCTCGACCCCGCCTCGGACCTCGCCGACCGGGAGGCCCTGCTGGAGGTGGTGGTGCGGGACGACCAGGACGCGACCCTGGCAACCACGGACGCCACCGTCCTGCTCGCCTGGGACCCGGAACCGCTGCTCGGTCACGCGCCCGCTGATCGACGCTCCCAGCTCGTAGACCGCCTGCGCCAGGTCGATCCGCTGTTTCAGTGGGTGCTTCACACGGCGAGTCAGGCGCTGGAGCCCATCGCGCGCTCTTCACGGCGCGCAGCCCCGCGAGTCGGAGCAGCCTACGGGATCCTCGGCTTCCCCAGCGCCGGGATGGCCCGCTACGCGGAGCACACCTGGCTCGAGGGCTCCGGGCTGCGCATGCCCGAGCCCACCAACCCGAGCGACCGCTTCCAGTCTGGCCTGCCCATGCAGCTGATGGCCCAGGCGCTGAACCTGAGCGCGGGAGCGTTCGCGCTGGACGCGGCCTGTGCGAGCTCGCTCTACGCGATCCAGTTCGCCTGCGAGCGACTGAACGCTGGGCGCGCCGACGTCATGCTCGCAGGCGCCGTCAACTGCGCGGACGACTTGTTCATCCACGTCGGCTTCTCAGCGCTCAGCGCGCTGAGCAAGACCGGCCAGAGCCGCCCTTTCCATACGGCAGCAGATGGCTTGGTCCCGGCCGAAGGCGCGGGCGCGGTCGCGCTCAAGCGCCTGGCGGACGCGGAGCGGGACGGCGACACCATCTTCGGCGTGATCCGCAGCGTGGGGCTGTCCAACGACGGCCGCGGGCGCGGCTTCCTCGTGCCCAGCCAGGCTGGCCAGGTCCGCGCCTTGCGTGAGGCCTACGCGCTCGCTGAGCTCGACCCGAGTGAGATCTCACTGATCGAGTGCCACGCCACCGGGACACCAATCGGCGACGCGACTGAGCTTGCGGGTCTCTCGGAGGTGTTCACACCTCGAGCGGACCAGCTCCCCATCGGCTCACTCAAGAGCAACCTGGGGCACGCCATCACCGCGGCGGGAGTCGCCGGGCTGATCAAGCTCACAGAATCTCTCCGCACGGAAACATTACCCCCGAGCATGCCGGTCGATCGCAGCATCGACGCCCTGAGCGCGAACCAGCGCTTGCGGCTGCTGCAGCGCCCGGAGCCGTGGCAAGTGCCCGCGCGGGTGAGCGATGGCGTGCGCCGCGCGGGCCTCTCAGCGTTCGGCTTCGGCGGCAACAACGCGCACCTCGTGCTCGAGGAGCACCAGCCGAGAGCCACGCGCCTGGCGGTGAGCGTGAACCTGCTCCAGGCGCCGCAGCCTCGAAGCAGCGTACGGCTCGCGCTGGTGGGCGTTGGGGTGATCGCAGCGCGCGCCACCGGGCGCGCCGCCTTCACCCGCGCCGTGCTGCGAGGTGAGAGCCAGCTGAGCGAAGTGGACGGTCAGCTGCAAGGGCGCGCCGCCGATCTCGAGATCGACATCCGCGCGGTGGGACAGCCTCCGAGTGATCTGCGCCAGACCCTGGCCCAGCAGCTTCTCCTGGAGCAAGCCGCCCGGGAAGCCGTAGCCGATGTCGAGGATCTCCAGAACGATCGCTGCGGCGTGTTCGTCGGCATGGGCACCGACGCCGAGGTCGCTCGATATGGCACGCGCTGGCGCCTCGGGACGCACCTCACCACAGCCGGCGACGCGCTCGATGCGAGCTGGCTCGAGGCAGCCAGGGCCAGCGTCACCGCCGCGCTCAGCTCGGCCGGCGTGCTCGGGACGATGCCCAATCTCCCCGCCAACCGCCTGAACCGCGCCTTCGATCTCGGCGGTCGCAGCGCGAGTATCTGCGCTGAAGAGCTGTCTGGCCTCGAGGCGCTGGCCATCGCCGCGGAGAGCCTGGCTGCGGGCCGCCTGGACGCCGCGCTCGTGGGCGCCGTGGACCTTTCATGCGAACCGGTCCACCAAGCAGCTGCGCGTGCGCTGCTCCCAGGCACGCGCCAGGTCCCGGGCGACGCCGCCGTGTGCCTGGTGATCAAGCGCCTCACCGATGCCCAGGCCGCCGGAGACCCTGTCTACGCGGTGTTCGACGCCGATGACGCGAGCGACCCTGACGCATCTTCCGCGGGGATCTGCTTCGGCCCCGACTCATCGCACGGCGACCTGACCCCGCTCTTCGGCCACAGCCACGCGACGTCCGGCTTGCTCCACTGGACCGCCGCCGCGCTGTGCCTCGAAGCGGGCACACTGCCCGGCGGCGCCCCTTGGCTGAGCGAGCGCAGCGCCAGCGTGTTCATCGAGAGCTTCAGCGGCGCCCGTCGGCAAGCAATGCTGCACGGCAATCCAGCTCCTGACACAGCTCAAGCGGGTTCGGGGGTGAGGAGCCCCAGGGCCCACACCGAGCATCGCCTCTACGTCTTTCGCGGGCAGGACCACGCGCAGGTGCTGGAAGGCCTCAGCGCGGTCGGCGGCGCTGGCAGCGGGACCCCAGCGCCTGCCGGCCCAGCTTGCCTGGTACTGGTCGCCGACTCCGACGCACAGCTCGCCCAGCGCGTGAGTCGCGCCCGGCAGCTGTTGAGCGCGCACCCGGCGCCCCAGCACCTCAACCTCCCCGGGATTCATTTCCGTGCGAAACCAGTATCCGGTGAGCTGGGGTTCGTCTTCACCTCGGCGGGCGCGGCCTACGCCGGCATGGGCGCCGACTTCCTGCGCGCGATGCCGGACCTCACGAGCGCCGTCGCCGGGCGCTTTCAGTCGCTCCCCGAGAGCCTTGGCTGGGCCTACGGGGATGAACCTGCTCCCTCATCCAGCGAGCGCTTGTGGGGCGCCTCGGCGCTCTCCCAGCTCCACGCGGAGTTCTCGCTGCAGCGCCTTGGACTACGCCCGCAGGCAGCCATCGGCTACTCGTCGGGGGAGAGCAATAGCCTCTTCGCGTTCGACGTCTGGCGAGATCTGGACGCGATGCGCCTGGAGTTCGCCGAGAGCCGCCTGATGGAGGAGCAGATCGGCGGCAGCTTCCGCGCGGTGCAGCGCGCCTGGGGCACCGACGCCGAGGTCGACTGGGCGAGCTTCACCGTCCTGGCCCCGCTGAGCGACGTGGAGCGTTACCTCTCGGAAGAGCCTCACCTACGCGTCGCCATCGTCCACACCCTGGGCGAGTGCGTCGTCTCCGGCGAGCGAGCAGCCTGCGAGCGCCTGGTGGCTCACTTTGGCGCGCAGCGCTGCTTCGCGCTGGACTACAACCTCGCCGTGCACGTGCCCGAGCTCGACGTGGTGCGCGATGAGTGGCTCGCCGTGCACCGACGCGAGGTGACTCCGGCGCCGCACATCCGCTTCTACACCGCCGCGACCGCGAGCGCTTACATCCCGGGTCGCGAAGCGTGCGCCGAGGCCATCCTGGGTCAAGCGCATCAGCGCCTGGACTTCCCTCGACTGGTGGAAGCTGCCTGGGCCGACGGAGTACGCCTGTTCGTCGAGCACGGCCCCGGCAGCTCCTGCAGTGCGTGGATCCGCGAGGTACTGGGCAAGCGCTGCGCTCAGGCGCTGGTAGTGAGCCTTGACCGCCGTGGCTCTGGCTTCGAACACACCCTGAACGCCGTCGCCGAGCTGCTCGCGGCGGGTGTTCAGCTCTCGGCAGGCCCCTGGTTGGCCACGCCAACCCAACAGCTCGTCTCCCCCCCAAACGCTCAGGCTCCAACGCCCGCAATCCTCCGCCTGCCCGCTCATCCGCCCCGGGTGCAGTGGCCAGCGTTGCCGACCACCGCTTTGAACATGACCGCCCCGACCCAAGCAGAAGTAATGCCTCCGGCGCCTTCACTCCCGTCCGCCATGGATTGGCTGCCTCCGGCGCGCAGCGAGAGCGCGCCCGCACCGAGCGCAACTCAGCCGCCCACGAGCGTCGCTCAGCGGGAGCTGCCCGGATCCGTTGCCCAGCCCCGCAGCGCGGCTCCAACCCGCCAAGCTTCGGCTCCAACCCGCCAAGCTTCGGCTCCAACCCGCCAAGCTTCGGCGCCAGACGGCCTGGCTGCGGCGCTCACGCCCGCCGTTCCAGGCCCGGCTGCGAACCTGGCCCGCCTCGCTCAGCTGCACGCGGGGTTCCTGCAGCAACAGGCAGCGGTGCATCAGCGCTTTCTGCAGGCGCGCTCGGCGATCCTGGGAGCGCTGCAGAGCGCCGCGCCCTCAGCTCCACCCGGGCTCGGCTCCACGCGACTGCAGGTTCCCGCCGCGCAGGCAGCGATACCCGTGGCGCACGCTGCCGCCCCCGTGCGCCCTGCAGAGGCCCCTTCGCACGCTGCCGCCCCTGTGCGCCCTGCAGAGGCCCCTGCGCCGGGCACCCAAGCGCCGGGCACCCAAGCGCCGAGCCTCACCCCGCCGGGCGCGTCGAGCCAGACGTTTCCGCGCGGACTTAAACTGACGCGCGAGCAGCTGCAGGTCCACGCCTCCGGGAAGATCTCCGAGATCTATGGGCCGCTGTTCGCGAAGCAAGACGGCTACCCGCGTCAGGTGCGCATGCCGGAGCCTCCACTGCTGCTGGCCGATCGAGTGACCGGGATCGACGCCACCCCCGGCGAGCACGGGCGCGGCACCCTGTGGTCCGAGACCGACGTCACCGCGGACGCCTGGTACCTGTTCCGCGGTCGCATGCCGGCTGGGATCATGATCGAGTCGGGGCAGGCCGATCTGATGCTCATCTCGTACATGGGCGCGGACTTCCTGAACCAGGGCGAACGCGTCTACCGTCTGCTCGGCTGCAAGCTCACCTACTTTGGCGAGCTGCCCCAGCCGGGAGAGACGTTGTGCTACGACATCCACGTCGACGGCCACGCTCAGCACGGTGACGTGCGCCTGTTCTTCTTCCACTACGACTGCCACGTCGACGGCGAGCTGCGGCTGCGCGTCGAAGGGGGCCAGGCCGGTTTCTTCACGGATCAAGAGCTCGCGGAGTCAGCGGGCATCGTGTGGAGCGCCGAGGGCCAGGAAGTCGTGGCTGATCCGCGCCTGGATCCTCCCGCAGCGCAGTGCACTCGACGCGCGTTCGACGCCGATCAGGTGCGCGCCTTTGCGGCGGGCAAGCCGTGGGAGTGCTTCGGGCCAGGCTTCGAGGCCGCCCAGACGCACACCCTCACCCCCTGCATCCAGTCCAGGCCACTCTTGTTCCTGGACACGGTCCCGGTGTTCGACCCGAGCGGCGGGCCCTGGGGCCGAGGCTATTTGCGCGCGGAAGCACCGGTGAGCGCAGACGACTGGTACTTCGCCGGCCACTTCAAGAACGATCCGTGTATGCCGGGGACGCTGATGTTCGAAGGCTGCGTGCAGGCGCTGTCCTTCTACCTGGCGGCCCTCGGCTACACGCTGCAGCGTGACAGCTGGCGCTTTCAGCCGATCACCGACTCCCCCATCGACATGCGCTGTCGCGGCCAGGTAACCCCCAGCTCGGAACGCCTGACCTACGAGGTCTTCGTCGAGGAGGTGATCGCCGGGCCGGTACCCACGATCTACGCCGACGTCCTGTGCAGCGTCGACGGGCACAAGGCGTTTCATGCGCGTCGGGTGGGGCTGAAGCTCGTGCCCGACTGGCCGCTCTCCGCCAGCCCCGAGCTGATCGCCGAACACACCGAAGCCGACGCTCCGGGAGCGGGCACACCCGCTTCCGTACGGACATCCAGCGGCGATTTCTGCTTCGACTACCGCTCGCTCCTGGCCTGCGCCTGGGGCCGGCCTACCGAAGCGTTCGGACCGATGTACGCTCAGTACGACGGCCCGCCAGACTTCGCTCCGATGGGCGTGCCCCGCTTGCCTGGGCCGCCGTATCACTTCTTGTCCAGGGTGGTCGACGTCAGCGGCCCCATGGGTGAGCCGAAGCCGGGCGCGACGGTGACCGTCGAGTACGACGTCCCCCCCGGCGCCTGGTACTTCGCCGAGAACGGCACCCGCAGCATGCCCTTCTGTGTGCTGCTCGAAGCGGCGCTCCAGCCCTGCGGGTGGCTCGCGAGCTACGTCGGCGGCGGCCTCGGCCCGAGCGAGGTGATGTTCAGGAACCTCGACGGCACCGGCACCCAGCGAACCGAGGTGTTCGACGGCTGCGGGATCCTGCGCACCGAGGTCAAGCTGACCAAGGTGTCACGCTCCGCGGGCATGACCCTGGTCGGGTTCGACGTCCAATGTTTCCAGGGGGCAACGCTGGTCTACGACATGCAGACGATGTTCGGCTTCTTCCCGCCGGACGCGTTGAAGAATCAAGTGGGGTTGGGGGTGAGCCCAGCCGACAAGGCGCTACTGGAAGACGCGAGCGACTTCCAGGTCGATCTCACGTCACGCAGCGGGCCTTACTATGAGCGCTCGGCGCGCCTCCCTGGCTCCAAGCTCGACATGCTGGAGCGCATCACGGGCTACTGGCCCCACGGGGGCAGCCAAGGGCTCGGCGCGATGCGTGCGGAGAAACGCGTGCGCCCGGGAGACTGGTACTTCAAGGCTCACTTCTTCCAGGATCCAGTGCAACCTGGTTCCCTGGGGATCGAGGCCATGCTGCAGCTGTTGCAGCTCTGGATGCTCGAGCAGGAGCTCGATGCAGGCATCCCCGACGCACGCTTCGAGCCCGTCGCTCTGGGCGCCGAGCACACCTGGAAGTACCGCGGCCAGGTGATCCCGACCAACGGCTGCGTGACCACCACCCTGGAGATCACCGAGCAGCGACGAGAAGCTGGCAGCGCCCTGTGCGTCGCCAGGGCAAGCCTGTGGGTCGACGGGATCCGCATCTACGAAGCCGTGAACCTGGGCATGCGCATCGTCAGCGGTCCGCCACCGAGCACGCTGAAGCGACCGCCGAACGGGCACGCTGCCCCGCGCGCCCCCTTCAGCCAGCCGACGGGCTCCAGGCACGAAGAGCAGGCGCGCGGCGAGCGCCCGCCGGGGCAGCTGAGCGAGGCGCTCGGCCGCCGCGCCCAGCCCTGGCTCGCCGATCATTGCCCGACCTACGCCCGGCCAGCGCTGCCCATGATGTATGTGGCTGATCTGCTGGGGCGCGCCGTGGAAGACGCGGCGCACCCGCTGCGCCTGGCGTGCTTGCGCGACGTGCAGCTGTCCGGCTGGATCGACTTCGATGGCGATCAGGTGCGCCAACTGCGCACCGAGGTGACCGCCCTCGGCGCTCCGGGGTCGAGCGCCACTTTCCGCGTGGTTTTACTGGACGTCAGCGGGGACGAGCCAGTGCAGCTCGCGACGGCGACCGCAGTGGCCGGTGAGCGCGTCTCACCCCCGGCCGCGCTGGCTGCCCTCGCTGGAGAGCCCGTGGCCGATCCCTATGCGTCTGGACACCTGTTTCACGGTCCAGCGTTCCAGCTCTTGAAGAGCGCCAGCGAGCAGCTCCTGGGCAGCGCCACACCCGGCGCGAGCAGCCTGCTCGACGCCGGCGCCGGAGGCGTGCCGATCGGGCTGTTGCATCCAGCGCTGCTGGACGCGGGCCTCCATGCAATCCCCCACGACCGCCTGGAGCGCTGGGCGGCTGTTCCGGCGGGGCGCGTCGGCTACCCCGCGCGCATCCTCGAGCTGAACGTCTACGGAGCGGTCCCCGGCGCCGGCAGCGTGCGCTGCGAGGTGCGCTTCGATGGCTTCCTGCTGGAGCCTGACTTGCCGCGCTTCCGCATGCAGTGGATCGCCGAGGCCGGCGTGTGCATGGAAGCCGTGCTGGTGGAGGCGTGTTTTCCCCAAGGTAAATTGGGCGCGCTACCCGCCCTCTCACGCCGCGCGTTCCTGCGCGACAAGCACTACGTGCCCGGCGCCTCACTCTCCCGCAGGAGCCCCGGCGAGACGCGCCTCAGCCAGGCCGAAGTTGACGCCAGCAACTGGATGCCCGGCACCCTCGAGAGCGTGTACGGAACTGCCGAAGCTGGGCGCATCGCCGTGCACGAGCACGTGGCCGCCCGGGAAGGCATCCACCCGGGCCTCTTGCCGAGCGCGCTGCCGCTCACCCGGCCCAACGTCGCCGTGGGTATGGACGGAGACGACGTGGTCGTGCACGACGCCGAGCGCGCTAGCATCTCTGAACGCCTCGATCTGAGCGGCGTGCGCCAGCACTGGGGCTCGACCCTGGGGATAGACGGCCCCTGGCTCGGCAGCGATCTGTGGGAAGCGCTGCTGCAGCGCTTCGTCGAGCGCGTGGTCCTGACGGATCCTGATGGGTTCTACGCCGTGGCGGGCAAGCCGGCGATCTACGTGGCCAACCACCAGGTGCAGATCGAGTCGCTGCTGGTGACGAACCTGCTGTCGGCGCTGAGCGGCACTCAGGTGGTGACGATGGCCAACGCCAAGCACGAAACGCGCTGGATCGGCTGGATCCTGCGCACCCTGTTCAGCTACCCCGGCTGTCGCGATCCCAAGGCCATCGTCTACTTCGACCAGAGCGCCCCTGACTCGATGTTTGATATCCTCGCGGATTTAAAGCGGCGCCTCGGCGAAGGCCGGTCGTTCTTCGTCCACGCGCAGGGCACCCGCAGCCGGAGCTGCCGTGAAGAGACCACCAAGCTCAGCTCACTGTTCCTGGATCTGGCGGTGGAGCAAGGCCTGCCCATCGTGCCGGTTCGCTTCAGCGGTGGCCTGCCGGTGGAGCCGACGCCTGGCAAGCTCGAGCTGCCTTGGGGCTTCGCTCGCCAGGACTACTGGGTCGGCGCTCCGATCGCTCCCGAGCAGCTGGGGGCGCTACCGTACGCCGCGCGGAAACAGCACGTGCTGAGCGCCATCAATCGCCTGGGGCCGGCGCCAGGCGACGAACAGCCGCGCTCCGGGGACGCGGCGTTTAGCGCTGAGGTGGAGCGCTGGATGGAGCGCAGCGGAGTGGACCGTGTGCGCGCGACGCTGCTCGTCAGCCTGGTCGAGCGCGCTCGCGTGGCGACGCGGGCGCGCCTGCTGGGTGCCTCGAGTGAAATGCCGTCACCGGCGGAAGAAACCCTCGCGCTCGTGAGCGCCGCTCAGAGCGGGGAGCTGCGAGTCCCCGCTGGCGCCGTCGGTCGCTGGCTGAGCGGCCTGGCGCGCGAGCTGTGCGGCAACGTGCCCCTCTCGCTCGCCTCGACGGATGCTATGAGCGTCTCGTGAACCTGTCGGATCTCGCTCGGCGCCTCGACCAAGAAGCTCATGTCTGGCTGCTGCCGACTGACGCGCGGCCGGCTCCAGCTGGCCGCCTGGCGGCGCCGATTGATTCCGCACGGCTCGATGCGCTGAGCGCCTGCCTGTCAGAGAACGAGCGCGAGCGCGCGAGTGACTTCCGGAGCCGCGATGACCGCGCACAGTTCATCCAGGCTCACGCCTTCCTGCGCTGGGTGCTGAGCCGCTACCTGACGGACAGGCAGAGCGCCGGGTGGGACTTCGTGATCGGTCCGTACGGCAGGCCAGAGCTGGCCGAGAGCGAGCTGCGCTGGCTGCGCTTCAACCTCTCTCACACCGCGGGCCTGGTTGCAGTCGCCGTCACTCGCGACACGGACTGCGGCGTGGACGTCGAGCGCAGGGACAAGCGACGTAACTTCCTCGGCATGTCCCGCACCGCCTTCTCCGAGCGTGAGCAAGCTCACGTTCGGCAGATCCCTGAGGATCAACGCCAGGCGCGCTTCTACCAGATCTGGTGCCTCAAGGAGGCCTACATCAAGGCCATCGGTATGGGCCTCAGTCAGCCGCTGCATCAGTTCTCCTTCGAGCTGGACGACGCATCGGCCATCGCCTTCGAGCCGGCGCCCAAGCGCCCGCCGCAGGACTGGCAGTTCTACCTGGGCACGCCGAGCCCCGTGCACCAGCTCGCGCTGGCCCTGGGTGCGGCGCCGACCTCGGGCGTACGGCTCTTCGACGTCAGCCCGGAGCTTGCGATCAGCAAGCAGGCTTCACTCAGCGCCGCCGAGCGGCTCACCCGCGCCTGAGCGCTCAGCCCCAGCTCACCTGAAACAGCGTCCGCCGGTCGCCTTCCCAGCGCCGCTCCGTGAAGACCGCCTTCACGTCCTTGCCCCCAGCGCGCTTCACCAGCTCCTCGAACGCTCCGAGGGTCTGCACGCAGGCGGCCAGCTCACCCAGATCGGTGAACGCGTAGTTCAGCTCGAAGGTCGCGTGATCATCGAGCACCTCGCGAGCCACCAGCACGTCGAAATCGAAGTAGCCCTTGCGGTGAACGATCACGCGATGGAGCGACTCGTAGGGATCTCCAGCAGCCAGCACCTCGGGCTGGATGCGCAGCATGGCATCGACCTGCAGGTGCCCCCACACCCGCACCATGGCGAGCGACCCCTGAGCCACGTTCTGCAGGATCGCAACGCCCAAACGCTCGAACGTCGGCAGGGGATACCACGCCTGATCGTCGATCGTGCCCTTCAGGTAGGCGTAGTCTTCCGGCTCCAGGTAGCGCGACCAGTCAATGTCTTTGCGCGAACGGATGAGGCGGACGTAGTCGACGAACAAGGAACCGCGGACGTGCTTCAAGCAAGTTTACTCCTGAGGGCGGGCCGCTTCCTGCGGCCGAATCCGGGCAGCATAACCCCCTTGTGACACTCGGCGCATCGGAACTGACCTGGCGCTGCTCGCCCACATCGTGCGCAAGGCAGGCCCCGTCCCGAGCCTATCAGTGAGTCTCCCCGAGGTTTCGCGGGTTTGGGGGTGAGGAGCGGCGTACTATCACTGAGTACGCCCGCGATTGTTCCTCGGGACTGGAGCGGCGCTCAGGCGTTTCCGTGAGCTAAAGCTCGATGCGCTGAGCCGGGTTCGTCAGCATCCGCTGGTCGTTCTCGGTCATACCGAGGGTCCAGCACCAGACGCCGGAGCCGTTGCGAGCACACGCCCAGTTCGTCCCCACGGAGACGTCGTTCACACCGACTGGGTCGACACGCAGCCGGGGTCCGTCGGCTCTGGCCCAGCACGCAACCCGGTGATCGTTCGTCGCCGCGCACGACTGCGTTGCGCCGCTCGAGATGCGCATCGCGTTGGTCAGCCCGGTGATCGGCCGCACGTCGGTGTAGATGGGCTCGATCCGCTCGGCGCCGTAGCTACCCCAGCAGCGCACGTCACCATCATCCAGGATCCCGCAGCCGAGGTTCCCCGAGGCAAACGCCAGGTCCACCACGTCCTGCTCGAACTCGATGTGACGCGGAACCGCCGAGTCCTCGCTCACCGAGGCGCCGAGCATCCCATTGGCAGCGGAGCCCCAGCACTGGACCGTCAGGTCATCGAGCAACGCACAGCTCCAGTGATCTCCGGCGACGACCTGCACCGCCGCGGCGCTCAACCCTTCGACTGGCTGAGGCGCCGCGCTGTCCTCGAACGCGCCGTCGCCCAGCTCTCCGTGTGTTCCTGACCCCCAGCACTCGACGCTGCCATCCCGCAGCAACACGCAGGTGTGCTCGACGCCCGCCGCGATCTGATCGACCTGACCGTGGAGGCTCTCGAGCTCCGCGCCCGCCCGGTGCGCCTCGTTGCTCCCGTTCTGGCCGAACTCACCGGAGCCCCAGCACCAGACGCTGCCGTGCCCGGTCAAGGCGCAGCCATGTTCCCGGCCAACCACGACGGAGTGAACGCCTGCTGGCACCTTGGCCACGCTCTGCGGCTCGGTCAGATCTCCAGTCGCCGGATCCATGCTCCAGCAAGCCACCGAGCGGTCGTCCCGCAGCGCGCAGGCCTGTCGTTCCCCCACGGCAATGGTTTGAGACATCGCGCCAGGCGCCTCACCCACGTCAGGCAGCGTCGGGTCCGCGACTTCAGCCCCACAGGCGTTGAGGCAACCAGCTAGCAGCACGAAAGAGTAGGCTCGCTTCATCCGCAGTGCCTAGCACCGCGCTCCGACCAGGAACCTGACACGGCACTCGGTTTCGAGAAAGCGAGCG
>JAUILJ010001056.1 GCA_030433055.1 Polyangia bacterium | reverse complement strand
GCATGAGCGCGCCAGCCATCTCCAAGCACCTGCGGGTGCTGGAGCGAGCTGGGTTGATCAGTCAGGGCAGGGAGGCCCAGTGGCGTCCCTGTCGCCTCGAGCCCGAGCCGATCAAGGCCGTCGCCGACTGGACGGAGACCTATCGCCGCTTCTGGGAAGAGAGCTTCGATCGCTTGGGTGATTACCTCGAGGAACTGAAGAGCCAGGCGCCGGCCAGCGAGCAATCGACCAAGAGCGCGAGCCAGCCGGGCCGCAAGGGGGGCCGGCGTAAACCAAGAGGATGAGGCAGCGAGCACGCGCTGACCGTTCAACCCACCAGGGCATCGATAGCCTTGCGCCAGTCGCTCAGCGCGCCTTCGAAGCGCGCGAAGCGAAAATGCGTGTTGGCGCCGGAGCTCAGGCCCCGCTGGATCTGCTCGGCGATGCTGAAGTCCTCGTCCAATGTCCGTACGGAAAAAGCGTGGTTCTTCTCGAAGAAGGCTCGTGATTGGGGGGTGAGGTCGCCTCGTTCAGGCGCGGCGCCCAGCGTGAGGATCTGAATCTGTGTGCTGTCCACGCTGAGCGGAGTCATCAAGACCAAGTCGAAATGCGCCCTCTGGGTCAGGACCATCGCGTTGGGATGAAGGGTGTACACGATGTGTGTGTGCTCGCGAATGTTCCACGCGTCTCGCGACACGCCTTCGAGCTCTACGATCGAAGACTTGGGCAGCACCGACCGCAGGTGCTGACCCATGCGTTCCCACACCGAGTTGGTATCTCCGAAGAACGACGCGATGCTGTCCTTGTGGGCCACCTTGAAGTGGTAAGACTCAATGCCGCCCTCGACGATCAGCTTCCAGTTGGCACGCCAGGTGCGAGTGGTCGAGGCGTAGATCCTGGGATGCGACCCGAGCATCGCCTCGAGCTCTTCGACCAGGGCCTCCGGCAGTGCCTCGGGAGCGGTATTGGGCGAGGGGCAGACGAAGACCAGGCCTGCAGCCTCCAGGCAGGGTAGCTCGACCAGGGCGTGTTCCTCGGCGCGCAGGGTGGGGAAGCCTTCGGGGTGGCGCACGCGGTGCAGGCTACCGTCGTTGTTGTAGGTCCAGGCGTGGTACGGGCAGACGAAGCGCTTGCAGTTCCCTGCGGATTTGAGCTCCACAGTGGCCCCGCGATGGCGACACACGTTGATGAACGCGCGAAGCTGCCCGTCGTCGCCCCGCGCCACGATGGTTGGCACTCCGCACACTTCCGCCGTGATGAAGTCCCCCGGGCGAGCGACCCTGGAGGACGCCGTGACCACGTTCAGCGCACTCCGGAAGACGCGCTCGCGCTCGCGCTCGAAGCGTGCTGGGTCGCGATAGCTGCCCACACTGACCAGCGCCTCGTCGCCGTCCATCGGCCGACGCTTCTCCAGGGTGCGCGCCAACACCGCTTCCAGTAGCTCGATCTGTTTCAGCTGCTTCATCGTTCCTGCCTAGCCCTCGATGCACAAGACGCGCTGCATGAAACCCTGTAGCTCGCAGATCACGCGCTCGCGCGGCAGCCTTCGGCGGCGGGCGAGGGCGCTGTGGAGGGCCTGGCTCACGCCGCCCATCAACAGGGCCCCGCAGAGCTCGGCGTCGATGTGCCTGGGGACCCGCCCGAGCGCCTGGCCTCGGCTCACGTTCTTCACAGCGCCGCGCACCTGACTATCCGTGCGGAGCCGTTGATGTCTCACCGCTTCCGCGTCACCAATCAGGCGCTGCTGGACCAGCGCTCCCAGCGGATGCGCGTAGTGGAACTCGACGGTGCGCTGGATCCGCTCTCGTTCGCACACCCACCAGTCGTCGGAGATCTCCTCGAAGGTGGGCCGGTAGGCGAGCGCTTCCCACTCGTCGTAGAAGGCGTCGACCAGGGCCACCAGCAGATCACTCTTGGACGCGAAGTGGCGATAGGGTGCGCCAGGGGACAAGCCAGCGCGCTCAGCGACAGCCGCGAAGTCCATGACTCCATCGTGCGCGACGAGCTCTTCGGTGGCGGCTTCGAGCAGCCGCCGTCGGGTTTGACGCCCGCGTTCAGTTCGGTTCAGGGTCATCAGTAAAGTAAACTCACTTTACTATTGCATGGGGCGCGGTCAAGGCGTAGTGCGCCGGTGGCATCCCCACGTGGCGTGAGAAGGCGACACTGAACGCGCTCGCGGAGCCGTAGCCCACCCGCTCAGCCAGCTCGGCGACGGTCACGCGTTCGCGCCGCAGCCA
>JAUILJ010001055.1 GCA_030433055.1 Polyangia bacterium | reverse complement strand
CCCATCGCCTACTATCGACCGCCAGAACCCGGCGGGGGAAAGCCCGGGGAGTACTTCGTCAACCTGCTGAACCCGCGCACCAGGCCGCGCTACGAGGCGGAGGTGCTGGCGTTCCATGAGTCCGTGCCTGGGCATCACCTGCAGATCGCCATCGCCCAGGAGCTGCCCGAGCTGCCGGCATTTCGCAAGCACGCGTACAACACTGCGTACGTGGAGGGCTGGGGGCTCTACGCAGAGCGCCTGGCGGACGAGCTCGGGCTGTACTCCGACGACCGCTCGCGGCTCGGCATGCTGTCTTTCGACACGTGGCGGGCAGCCCGCCTGGTGGTGGACACCGGCATCCACAGCAAGGGCTGGACGCGCAAGCAGGCCGAGGAGTTCATGTTCGAGAACACGATGTTGGCGAAGAACAACATCGAGAACGAAGTCGACCGCTACATCAGCTGGCCCGGTCAGGCGCTGGCCTACAAGGTTGGGCAGCGGCGTTTTCTTACCCTACGGAAAGAAGCGCAGGACGCGCTCGGCACGGAGTTCAAGCTGACCGAGTTCCACGACCTGGTGCTCGGCCAAGGCCCGCTGCCGCTGCCGGTGCTCACCGAGCAGGTCCGAGCGTGGCTGAAGCAAAAGGCAGGAGCCAGCACGGCTCCCGCCTCCCCGTAGCCCACGCCCGGCGGTCACTCGGCCGCGCTGGCGGCCTCGGGCTCGTCGAGCTGCGCGAGGGACTCGATCAACCGCGCGCCGGTGGTCGTCACCTCGTCGTGGAGGAAGCGCACCCGCGGCTCCGCGCGATCCAAGAAGCGCTCGAGTAGCTCGGCGCGCTCGGGATCCCGCTTGGCTTGAGCGAGCAAGATCTCGGCGATCGCCTCATCCACCAGGACGCGGCACAGACGCTCGGCGTGCAGCATCGCGAAGCGGAAGTCCCGCTTGGGGTCCCAGCCGTCGAACAGGGTGCTCGGCCACTCACTGATGGGGCGCCCCACCAGCGCACGAAACTTCGCGCCAGCAGTGCGTGCCAAAAGGTGCTGCTGCACGCTCAGGGATAGCTGCGTGAGTTTGGCCACGCGGCGCTCCAGTGGATCGCGTGCAGACAGCACCTTCCAGCGAGCCTGAGCAACCCGGCGCACGAAGTCCTGCGGGCTCTTGATCATCCCGAGCAGCGTGTCCTTCATCGCCATCAGGCTCTGGATCTGGCTCGTGCCCTCGTAGATCGGCAGCACCATCGCGTCTCGCAAGAGCTTCTCCGCGCCGTACTCGGTGATGTAGCCGTTGCCGCCGTGGATCTGGATGCAGCGACGCGCGTGCTCCACGGCCTTCTCTGCGGCGATGTACTTGAGCAAGGGCGTCAAGCGCCTGGCGATGCGCTGATGCTGCTTGGCGTCTCGCTTGAAGCGCTGCCGTTCCAGCTCGTCAGTGGTGAGGTTCGGGAGCACCCGGTCGAGCTTCGTCCCAATTTCCTCGTGGTAACCAGCGGTCACCGCCAGGGCGCGCACTGCCTGGATGTCCGTGCGCATCTCGTCCAGATAGTCTGCGATCATCTCGTGGCGATCGATGCTCTTGCCCATCGACCGGCGCTCTTCGGCGTAGGCGATGGCCTTGCGGTAAGCGGCCTCCATCAAGCCGAGGCTCTCGAAGCCAACGCCGACCCGGGCGTTGTTCATCAGCACCAGCATGTAGCGGAAGCCGTCCCCTGGCTTGCCGACCAGCTCAGCCGGAGCGCGCTCGAAGCTCAGGCTCGCCGTCGCCGAGCCGTGATGCCCGAGCTTCTCTTCCAGGCGATCGATCGTCACCACGCGGGTACGCTTGCCGGCTTCGTCCTCGTGATACGTGGGGACCAGGAACATGCCGAGGCCGTCCAGGCCCGTCGTCGGATCGCGATCCGTGCGGGCGATCACGAAGTGATACTTACCGTGGCCCGAGGTGATGAAGATCTTCTGTCCCGTGACGAACCAGTTCCCTGCCTCGTCCTGCTCGGCGTAGGCCTTGAGCGCAGCCATGTCGCTGCCCGCGTCTGGCTCGGTGATGTCCATGCAACCCCACGCCTTGCCCGAGCTGATCTCGCGGATCTGCCGTTCGAAGCGGGTGCGCTTGATCACGCCCTGTTCGGAGTCGAACTCGGTGCTGCCCTCGACCATGCTCAGCACCAGCATCGCCATGGCGATCCCAGCGTGGAAGCCGTGATGGGTCATCACGCTGGTATCACCGCGACCGAAGAGCTCTGCGT